>CANHYS010000307.1 GCA_947464585.1 Planctomycetaceae bacterium
GTGCCCCGGGCAGAGGGCGTCTGGACCGCGTGGGCGATCACGGCCGACACCCAGTCGACCGGCACGAAGTTCTTGGTGTCGTCGAGGGGCACGCCGATGAGGCCGAGCAGGGCCGGGCCGCTCGTCGTGCCCTTCGTGACCTTGGTCAAGAGCGTGTGGCCGAGTCGGAGGGCCGCGAACAGGCCGTGGTAGGTGGATGTCCAGCCGGTGCTCGAGTCACCCACGATGATCGATGGACGGTAGACGGTGGCGGTGTCGAGAAAGCCGCCGGCAGACTTTGCTGCGGCACGGACGAGCTTCTCGCCCTCCACTTTTGTCCGCTCGTAGTCGTTTCCGAATTGCTGGCCGACGTCGAGGTCTTCTTCCATGACCAGTCCCGAGCGGAGGCCGCAGACGTAGGCCGTGGAGACATGATGGAGATGCCTGAGGCCGGTTTCGCGGGCCAGCGCCAGCACCTCACTGGTGCCGGTCACGTTCGTCCGCCAGGGTTCCTCTGCACGGTCGGAGCCTCGGAAGGTGAGACTGGCCGCGTTGTTGAGCAGTTCGTCGCAGTGTTCTCCCACCCAGCGGCGGGCATCGGCATCGAGGCCGCAGAGCGGTCGTGTCAGATCGCCTTCGAGAACGGTCGGTCTCGGCAGCCGTTTCCCAAGCATCTCCTCCCAGTGGACAATGATGGCTTCCACGCGGGCGGCGGCTGACTGCTTCCGACTCCGGCGGACAACGACGGCAAGACTCCGGCCGTCGAGAAGGAGATCGCGGACGAGGGAGGAGCCCAGCAGTCCGGTGACGCCGGTGATCAGCAGTGACTTAGGGGCGGCGGCTTTCAGGGGGGCACTTGGAGGGCTAGAGGACAGAGCGAGACCGACGGGAGCATAGGACATCCCGCCTGTTTTACTCAAGCTACCAACGGCGTGGCCGCAACGCCGGGACCTACGCTCGCACTCCCAACCCGAGGACGTCGCGGCAGTGGCGGATGCTCCGCTCGAGTTCGCCGAGCTGATACCGCTGCTCGGCCTGCTGTCGGCCGTCGCCCGCCGGCGGCGTGAACGGCTGGAGCCGACGGCCTTTTTTCGCCAGGGCGAGCAGGCCGGCCAGGTCCGCGGCGCGGGCGTCGGGATACTCGCGCCAGAAGTCACGCTCATAGATCGGGAAGGATCGCGGAAATCCCGAGATCGTCTCGATGTGCACCGTCACCCCCGGGCAGCCCTTCTCGAAGAGATCGAAGAAGGCGGGCAGATCGGTGCAGCCCTCGCCCATCGCCGTCCACTGCGCCGTCACACCATCGGCCGATTCCCAGAGCATCGTGTCGCGGAGGCTCGTCGTGAGCACGTGGGGCGCCACCGTGGCGAGCGCGGAGAGAGGATCTTCGAGCGTCCAGCAGGCGTTGCCCGAGTCGAAGTTGACACCCACATAGTCCGGCCCGGCCGCCTCGACGAGCGCCTTCAGTTCCCGCGACTGCATGTCGCCGGCATGGTTCTCCACGGCGATCTTCACGCCGCTGTCGATCGCCCTCGTGCGTTGCGACTTCAGCACCTCGACCGTGTCGTCGATCCGCGGCCCGATGCCGCCGTCGGAGAGCCTGTCGTCACGATTACCGAGGATCACACGGAACGCGGGCGAGCCCAGGGCCTTCGCCATCCGGATGCCGAGCGCCAGGTGCTCCTCGGCGCAGCCCCAGTCGTGCTTGAATGTCTTGGACGACGGGCAGATGCTCCACGACCCCAATGCGATGGCGATGCCGCGATCCGCACCGTAGCGGCGGATGTCCCCGAGCGAGGCGTCGTCATGGCGGCCCTCGAAGGGGCCGAAGTCGGTGATGAAGAGCGAGTCACACTGCAGCGATTCTGCGTGGTCGATGAGCTGCCGCGCGTTCCACTTCAGGGCCCGCACGGCGAAGTTGTCGAAGCCGAGCGGAATGCCGCGTCGGCGGACGTCGGCTGCGACGAGTGGTGCGGCCGAGAGGGCCGTGACGGCGGCGAGAAATCCTCGGCGAGAGCTTTGGAATGGATGCATGATGCGACTCACGGTCAGAGTCTCGGCTTGGCTGGCGTGGATGGCGGGAGAAAGTTCGGTGCGCCCGTCGGCTTCACCTTGCGCACGTAGACCTTGTCGCCGCAGGTGGCCAGCAGCGTGGTGAAGTCGGGCCCGCCGAAGCAGAGGTTCGAGATCTTGCCGTTGGGCGTGGGGATGATGCAGTTGACCCGCCCCGCCTGATCGCAGACCTGAATGCCCATCTTCGTCGCCACCCAGAGCCGGCCGTCGCGGTCGACCCGCATGCCATCGGCGCCGCTCTCGTCGGCCGTGTCGGGCACATGAAGATGATAGAATCGCTGCTTGTGGGCGAGCGTGCCGTCGGCGTTCACCTGATAGCTGTAGACCCAGTGGGTGCGGCTGTCGGCGACGTAGAGCAGGCTCTGATCGGGTGACAGGCAGAGCCCGTTGGAAAACTTCAGGCCGGTGTCGACGACGGTGTCGGTAAACGTTCCGCCGTCGGCGGGCTTGAGGCAATGGATCTTGCTCGGCGATTTGCCATCCCAGCCCGGTTCGGTGACGTAGACCACGCCGGCTGCATTCACGACCACGTCGTTGCCCCGCCAGCCCTGCGCGAGCGTCGTCGGCTGCTTCGCCGTGTCCCAGGCGAGGATCGCGGTATCGCCGCCACTGGCCGCCACGAGCCGGCCATCGGGGGCGAAGCTCTGTCCGTCACCTTTGTGCGAATCGGCGAGCCAGATCTCTGGCTTCCAGTCGGGCGTGACACGGTAGGTCTTCCCGTCGCCCACGTCGTTGAAGAAGAGTTCGCCCTTGGCGTTGGCGGCGGGGCCCTCGGTGAACTTGTAGCCCTCGCCGACGAGACGCCAGTTCTCGCCCGGAACGAGAATCTCCTGAAGCTGCGGGCTGCCCAGTCCGCCGGTCACCGGCTGCGGCCAGCCACGCCATAGCCATGCGAATGTTTCCGGAAACAGCTCCGTCGCGTGCTTGCCGTTGTGGCCACCGTCGCCCCATGCATGCCGCACGTCATACCCGGCGAATTCGAGCGACCGCTGCATCGCCTGATTGGCCATCCACCAGTCGCCAGCATAGATGTTGAGGTCGTTCGAGCCGTCCTCCAGGAAAATCCGCAGCGGCTTCGGTTCGAACTTGCGGACCAGCGTCGAATAGGCATGGCCACCCCGGAGGCCGACATACGTGCCGATGCCGCTGTAGACCCGTGAAAAGGCGTCGGGCCGTTCCCAGGCCGCGGTGAAGGCCGCGATCGCCCCGCTGGAGGTGCCGCCGATCGAGCGGTCGTTGCCGCTCTTCGAGAGCACGATGGCCCTGCCGTCGGAGGTTTTCTTCGTCTCGACGGCGGGCAGGATTTCCTCCAGCAGAAAGCGAGCGTAGTCGGGGCCGAGACCATCGTATTCGAAGCTCCGGTTGAACCGGTCGAGCGATCCCTCCCTGGTGGCGGGCACGACTCCCGGCTTTACGAAGACGCCGATCATCACCGGGATCTGCTTCTCGGCGATCAGTCGGTCGAGGACCTCGGGGGCGTTGAACTGGATGCCGTCCTGGTTGACGTGCACGCAGGCTGGCGTCGTGCCGTCGTGCTGCTTCGGCACATAGACCGAAACCTCCCGGGTCGTGCCCGGGAAGATCTTGCTCGTGTCGAACCTGAAGGAAATCACCTCGCCCTTGGGTATGGCGACTGCGGCCCCAATTGCCGCGGGAGTTGGTGCCGCGGGCTTCGCCGCCGCCGGAGCCTGAAAAGCCACGGCACGAGCCGTTACGGCAGGCCGTGTGCTGGCGGCGGCCTGTGGCTGCCGCTTCTCGATCCGGTAGATCGCCTTGTCGGTGCGGAGGTAGATCGCCCGGTCGACCGCCGCGGGGGTGGCCATGATCTGGCCATCGAGCTGGTTCGTCGCCTCGAGGGCGAAGGTGCGGCCGGGCTTGATCACGAAGGTCGCGCCGTCCCGGTTGCCCACGTAGATCCGGCCGTCGGCGTCGAGCGGCGATGACGAAAAATTGCCACCAAGTCGCTCCGTCCAGACGGCGTCGCCGGCCTTCGCATCGAGGCAGGTGGCCACGCCCTTGTCACTGACCATGTAGAGATCATCCCCGACCACGAGCGGCGAGGGCATTTGAGGAGCGCCCTTCTTCTCCCGCCAGGCGATCGTGGGGGCGGCCGCCGCGTCACCGAGCTTCACGGCGAGCAGTTCGGGCTGCATGAAGCTCGTGCTGATGTAGAGCAGCCCGTGGGCCGTGACGGGCCGCGGCACGATCGAGAA
>CANHYS010000308.1 GCA_947464585.1 Planctomycetaceae bacterium
AACTGGGCGGCTGTGGGATTGGTTGCCCGCCGTCAGCGGGCGGTCGTCTGGCCAAATACTGCCGACAGCTCACAAAACTGTCTTCGGGCCACAAACAGGGAGGTTGTTGCATGGCTGCATCGCGCGACACCACGGCACGGGATTCCTCACGCCGGGACTTCTCCGACAAGCAACCGTCGGGCCAACGGTCGCAGGATCGCCGACGACGACGAGGCGATGATGGACCTGGCGGTGGAGCGGCGGTTGCCCCACTCGAATCCCGGGAACGTCCGGCAAACGTCGATGCCGAACGGGCGGTGCTCGGCAGCATCCTGCTGAAGCCCGACGTCTGCGACGACATCGCCCTCGTCATCCGGCCGGAGGACTTTGCCGACGAAACTCATCAGGTGCTCTACCGCCACCTGCTCGATCTCCACGACTCGGGCAAGCGGATCGACGTCACGATCGTGGTCGACCGGCTGCGCACGCAGGGGGATCTCGATCGCGTCGGCGGGGCGGCCGCCATCGCCGAAATTCTCGAGGCGGTGCCGCACGCCGCCCACGCCACCCACTACGCCCAGATCGTTCGCGACAAGTCGATGCTCCGTTCGCTGATCGATGCGAGCACCGACATCCTGCGAGATGCCTACGACGCCTCCGACGAGCCCCGCGAACTCGTGGCGCGGGCCGAGGCGAAGATCTTCCAGATCCTCGAGCACCGCAGCTCGGCCGAGGCCAAGCCGATCGAGGCCGTGCTCGAGGAGGTGATGGTCCGCATGGATGCGCGGATGAAGCACGAGCACGCCCTCGGCGGCGTGGAGACGGGCTTCACCGACCTCGACACGCTCTGCGGAGGCCTGCACAACTCGGAGCTGATCATCCTGGCCGCCCGACCCAGTATGGGAAAAACCGCCTTTGCGATGAACATCGCCGAGAACGTGGCCATCGGCTCCAAGCAGCCTGCCCTGTTCGTGAGCCTCGAAATGGCCTGTCTTGAGCTGGCGGATCGCCTGCTCTGCTCGGCGGCGCAGGTCAACGGTCATCGGCTCCGCAACGGCACCATCTCGCAGGAAGACCGTCGGCGGCTGGTGCAGAAGTCGGCCGAGATCAGCTCGTCGCCGCTCTACATCGACGACACTCCGGGCCGCACGCTCACCGAGATCGCCGCCGTGGCCAGGCGACTCAAGCGCAAGCAGGGGCTGTCACTGATCGTGATCGACTATCTCCAGCTCATCGAGCCCGATAATCCGAGGGACCCGCGACAGGAACAGGTGGCAAAGATCGCCCGTCGCCTCAAGACGATGTCGCGCGAACTCGACGTGCCGGTGCTCTGCCTGGCACAGTTGAATCGGCAGGCGGAAGTGTCGCGGGACAACCGCCCGCGGCTCAACCACCTGCGTGAATCTGGCGCGATCGAGCAGGACGCAGACGTCGTGATGTTCGTGCACCGCGAGGAGTATTACCAGACGACCGACGAGGACCGGGAGCGGGTCAAGGGCCAGGCGGAGATCATCATCGCCAAGCAGCGAAACGGCCCCATCGGTGACATCAAACTGCTTTGGCAGCACGACTTCACCCGGTTCGTGAACCTCGAACACCGCCCCTACGACGAGTTCGAACAGTTCTCGTCGTTTTAGCCTACGCCAGCTTTCGGCGGGCCGCGGAGCGGTCGGTACCGGGGAGCACGTCGAGTTCCAGCCCGTCGTTCTCGCCGCGTTCGAGCCGTTCCCAGGCGATCGCCCCCATCGCCGCGTTGTCGGTGCAGAGCGACCGCGGGGGTATGAGCACATCGATTCCGCGATCGCGTCCCAGCCGCTCCACCGATTCGCGGAGCAGCGTGTTCGCCGTCACACCGCCACCGATCGCCAGCACTTTGCAGCCAGTGCGATCAATCGCGAGGGCGAGCTTTGCCAGGATCGAGTCGACGGCGGCCTGCTGGAATGACGCAGCAAGGTCGGCAAGTGCTCTTCCCTGAGGGACGGGCCCATCGGCGGGCGACCCCGGCGGCCGCACCAGGTAGCGAAGCGCCGTCTTCAGACCGCTAAAGCTGAGATCGAGACGCGTGTGGTCGCTTGCCAGCGGCCGCGGCAGCCGATGCGCCCGGGGATTGCCGCCGACCGCGGCCGCCTCGATCTGTGGCCCGCCCGGATAGCCGAGGCCGAGCACGGCCGCCGCCTTGTCGAATGCTTCACCGGCCGCGTCGTCGATCGTGCCTCCCAACCGTTCCAAATCGGTCGGCCCGCGGACGAGAAACAGCGACGTATGGCCGCCGCTGGCCACCAGCCCGACGCACGGGTAGCGCATCCGTTCGCCGTGAGCAAGTCGGCAGGCGTAGAGATGCGCCGCGACGTGGTCGTAGCCCACGACGGGAATGCCGAGCGCGGCCGCGATCGCCTTGCCGGCGGACAGGCCCACCAGCAGCGAACCGACGAGCCCGGGCCTGACGGCGACGGCCACGGCAACGAGGTCGTCGCGGCTGACGCCCGCCCGCGTGACCGCCTCGTCGATCACCGGGATGATCCGTTCGACGTGGGCGCGGGAGGCCACCTCGGGCACGACGCCACGCCACCGTGCGTGAAGCAGTTCCTGGCTGGCAACGACACTCGACAGCACGGTGCGATCACGCGTGATGATCGCGGCCGCGGTTTCGTCGCACGTGGTTTCAATCGCAAGCAGTGGCATTGCTAAAAGTCATACCACATGCCGGCGCCGTAGCGGTTCTGGTTGGCGAACGGGAACTCAAACTGCGGATCGGAGCCATACAGATATTCGAAACCGATCCGGAAGAGCTTCTCGCTGCGTCGGCCCCGCCATGCCCAGCCGGCCTGTGCGCAGACGTTTCCGCCCCAATCGAGTTCCTGTCGCGAGATGCCGTTGATGGCGAAGAACGGTGCGCCGCGAATACCGGTGGGCCGGGCCTGGATCAGTTCCGTGCCATATTGGAATTCCCAGGGTTCCGAGCCGCCGGAATTGAAGAACGAGTAGCCCACTTCGCCGTAGAGCCGCAGCCAGTCGAACAGGTAATAGGAGTTGCCCCAGACGATGCAGTCGCGGACGTAATTGACCCGCTGATAGTTTGGGTATTTGATCATCGCCTCGTCGCCGAGGTGGGCGCTGTTGTGGTAGTAGGCCAGCTTCGTCTGCCAGCGGCCGATGCCGTAGACCAGCGGCACGCCGAAGCGGTAGTCGGCGCTCCGCAGATCCCGATCATCCTGCGGGTCGAGCCGCACGAACGCCGCACCCTCGATCTGCACCTCGAAGCCCTGCGGATGGAGCACAGGGTCGGAGCCGTAGCGGAGGATCGAGGCCCGGCCGCCGAGCGTGGTGTCCCACAGCGTGCCGTTTGAGATGCTCGGGTTCAGGGGATCGCTCGCGGTGTCGCGATACATCACGGTGCCAATCCGCGGCTCCTTCGGCCCGGCGAGGTAGCTCGTGTAGATGAGGTTGTTCGGCATGATCTGCCAGAACCATGGCCGCGCCGCCCACAGGTCGTCGAATCCTGCGGGGAAGCCGCCGCCGGGCACGGTGCATTCATCCGGGCAGCACGGCGCAGCCTCATAGGGCATGTCGAGAACGACCGGCCCGCGGGGCTGTGTGGGCGGCAGCACTTGCAGCTGCGGCTCGCCGCCCAGCTCGCCAATCGGGGCCGATTCCTGAAGCGGCGTCGGGAGTAGGGAGCTACCTGTCGAGTCTGCTCGCATGTCGGTCCAGGTCAGTTCTTCAGCCGCCTCCAACGACCCAGCCAGCAGGGCCAACAGTACCGCCACGAACAGGCCCGGCGCACGACGGGGCACGGTAGCGCCCGGCCCCGGACGGCACGCAGTCACTCTTCTTGGTGGCAGTGGACGGACCAGCATGAAACCCATCGGCGGAAACGAGCAACGCGAGTGGCAAACCCTTGCAACCCGACACGGGTTGCGGATCATAGATGCCACTGCGACACTCTACGGACGTGCGTTGGACAGCCACAGATTGATCGGCTTCGCGAAGCTCGTTGCGCCAGCGAAGGAATTGCTTTGAACGGCATCGGCCCGCCGCCATCGAGGGCGGGCGTGTCACCGGGGAAACCGGGGCAATCCTGCGAACTTTCGAAGCCCCCATTCACCGCCCTTTCACACCACGACCGCCATGACGCAGCCACAGCCAACCGCCCAGAATGAACCGGCCGATATCGAAGCCACCGCCACTGCGTTGGGACGCATTCCCAGCGGTCTGTTCGTGGTGACGTGGCGAGCGCGGGAGAATGATGCCGACGCAACCGACCGGGCCATGCTCGCAAGC
>CANHYS010000309.1 GCA_947464585.1 Planctomycetaceae bacterium
GTAGAGGAAAAATTTGATGGCGGCATACTCGCGCCGCGGACCGCCCCAGATGCCGATGAGGAAATACATCGGCAGCAGCATCACCTCCCAGAACACGTAGAAGAGAAAGAAGTCGAGCGACACGAAGACGCCCAGCATGCCGGTGACGAGCAGCAGAAACAGGATGTGATAGGCCTTGACGTGCTTGGTGATCGGCCAGCTCGCGGCGGCGGCCAGCATCGACAGGAACGTGGTCAGCACGACCAGAGGGAGGCTGATGCCGTCAACGCCCATGAGGTATTCGATGCCGAAGGCCTCGATCCACGGCAGCTTGACGACCGCCTGCATCGACGGATCACCGAGCCGGAACTGCGCCGGACCCGCAGGCCCGAAGAGCGCCGGAACAGCCATCCAGAGCGACAGCACGAACACGACGGCCGTGGTGAGCAGCGTGGTCCAGCGGATGAAGTCTTCGCGGGCTTTCGGCACGATCGGCAGCGACAGAAACGCGGCCACCAGGGCGGGCAGGAAGACGATGGCCGACAGGGGCCAGAGGGCGGGCTGGACGAGCGTATCAGTGGGCGACATGGAAAAATCCGTCAGGGGATCGTGGGGTGCTTGTGCTGGGAGGGCGTTTGAAAAAGACGGCCTGCAGGGAAGGTGCGGATCAGAGCGTTTGGAAGACTGGGGAGGGCGACAGTCAGCCGGCGAGCGTTGCCCGAAACAGCATGCTCGCAAGCACGAAGAGGGCTACGGTGCCAACCACAATGAACATCACATACTGGCGGAGCCGCCCGGTCTGCAGCTTCTTGAGTTCCAGGCCGACGTTCCAGGTGGCCGTCGCCGTGGCGTTGACCAGGCCGTCCACCAGATTGCGGTCGATCCAGGCGTCAATGCCGGCCAATTGCCTGGCCGACCAGGCGATGCCATCGATCAGTTTGTCGATCACACCGCGGTCAGTGCCGCTTGCAAGGCTGGCGACGGCAAAGGCCGGCCGCACAAAGATGGCATCGTACAGTTCGTCGAAATACCAGCGGTTGGCGAGGAATGAATAGACGGGCCGGAACATGTACGCAACCACCGTCGGTGAAATCACCCGCCACAGGTACATCGCTGCCGCCAGCAGCACGCCCGCAGCCGCAGTCGTAAACGCCGTCAGCGTCGCAGTGACGTGAATCGCCCCTTCGTGGCTGAGGTGCTCTGCGGGCACGGTCAGGTTGCCGAAGAGGAAGCCACCCGACATGGTTCCCTCGGTACCAGCCGGACGTGCCTGCTCGACAAGGTTGGCGATCCCGAAGCCACCGGGGAGCGTCCAGCCGGCGACGACCGCCAGCACGGAGAGCACGACGAGCGGCGCCACCATCACAGTCGGCGATTCATGGGCATGCTCGGCGACGTGATGATCCCGCGGCTTGCCGGCAAACGTCATGAACCAGAGCCGAAACATGTAGAAGGCGGTCAGGAAGGCACCGCCTGCCACCGCATAAAAGAGGATCGACCACGACGGATTCGCCTGGGAATACGACAGCGCCTGAGCGAGGATGGCGTCCTTCGAGTAGTAGCCGGAGAAACCGATCACGAACGGAATGCCTGCGCCGATGATGGCCAGACAGCCGACGAGCATCGTCCCTGCGGTCCATGGCATGACTCGGGCGAGGCCGCCCATCTTCCGCATGTCATTGGTATGGCAGGCGTGGATCACCGAGCCCGAGCAGAGGAACAGCAGACTTTTGAAGAACGCATGCGTGACCAGGTGAAACAGTCCCGCCGACCAGCCACCAACCCCCAGGGCCAGCATCATGTAGCCCAGTTGGCTCACGGTTGAATATGCCAGCACTCGCTTGATGTCGTTGGCGACCAAGGCGATCGTTGCGGCGATGAACAGGGTGATGCCACCGACGATCGCGATCACGAGCAGCACGTCCGGGGTGAGCACCGGATAGAATCGACCCACGAGGTAGACGCCCGCGGCGACCATCGTGGCGGAGTGGACGAGCGCGGAGACCGGCGTCGGCCCTTCCATTGCGTCTGGCAACCAGACGAAGAGCGGAAACTGGGCACTCTTACCCACGCAGCCGCAGAAGATGCCGACGCCCGCGATAAAGAGGAGCCAGCGGCCGATGCCCTGCGACCGCCAGTCGTCAATCCGGCTGGCAATCTCGTCGGCCGCGTCACCGGGCCGTCCGCTATGCTCGGACGCGATTCGACCCACCTCATCCGCATTCGCAAACGTGACCATCCCATCGGGCACCTCGAGCACATGGCCGGTGGACGCCGGCCTGACCAGACTGAAGAGCCCCGGCTTGGTGACCGCGCTGCCGTCGGCGGCTGCGGTAGTGGAGTCGGCGAAGTGCAGGGTACCCAGAGCCCCCCACAGGGCCATCAGGCCGATCAGCATGCCGAAGTCGCCCACGCGATTGACGATGAAGGCCTTATTGGCCGCTGTCGAGGCGCTTTTCCGCTCGAAGTAGAAGCCGATCAGGAACCAGGAGCAGATGCCGACGAGTTCCCAGAAGATGAAGACCATCGCCAGATTGCCGGCGATGACGATGCCGAGCATCGAAAAGCAGAAGAGCGACAATGCCTGAAAGAACCGCGGAAACCGGCCGGGACGATGGAGGTGCCCACCGCCCGACAGGTGCACCTCGTGATCGGTGACATCGTGAAGTTCATCATGCATGTAGCCCGACGCATAGACATGGATGCACGTGGCGATGAACGTCACGACCACAAACATCAGCACCGTCAGGGCGTCGATGTACCAGCCGATCGTGAGCCGGAGGTTGCCGCCCTGATAGAGCGTGTACCAGTCGCCGGAGTAGGCCGCGGGGACGTGGGCCGCATGGTGCTCGCCATGCCCGCCAGCCTCGGCGTGCCCGCCAGCCTCGGCGTGCCCGCCAGCCTCGGCGTGACCACCATGATCATCATGCGCATCAGCCGCATGGCCATCCGCATTCGCCGCATTCGCCGAGTGCGCCGAGTGCGATACCGCCGTCACCGGATGGGCAGAGAGCCAGGTGCCCAAGGCGGACAGCGAGAGCACAAGCGATGTCACGATCGCCGCCGTCGCCACCCAGGCGGCATTCTTGCCATGGTGCCCCATCCGCGGCCCGAAGAACAGGATCGCCACAAACGAGACCAGCGGCGCAAGCCAGGCGAGGCCCAGAAGCATCGGGAGTTGGGAGGCAGGATCCATGGTCGAATGCCGCGGTGGCGGCTCAGCCCTTGAGGTCTTCGGCCCGGTCGATGTCGACGGTGGCGTGGTTGTTGTAGAAGTTCAACGTGATCGCCAAGGCAACGGCCGCCTCGGCAGCCGCCAGCAGAATGACGAAGAGCGCGATCACCTGCCCGTCCAGGCCGAGCGACGCCGCCCCCTCGCCCCGAAGATACGGCGAGGAGAATGCGACAAAATTTACGTTCGCGCCATTGAGCACCAATTCGATGCCCATGAGCACGCCCAGGGCGTTCCGCTTCAGGGCCATACAGACCACGCCGGCCGTGAACAGGATCGCCCCTACCACGAGGTAGTGCGCGACGCCCACCGGCGAAGTCAACAGCCCCGCAAACAGCGGCGTCGCGACGGGTGGCAGGACCGCAGCCAGATGAATCATCGCCCACCCCCTGAAACGAGTGCCGAAGCGGAAGACCGGGCGGCCTGGCGGGCCTCCACCACGGGACCAACCGAAGAGGCTGCCACGTCGATGGCACGCGGCGTTCGCCGCCGCTTGGCGCGGGCAAGGTAGGCCGCACCGACGAGCACCACCAGCAGATGCACCGACACGATCTCGAAGGGCAGGAGATAGCCGCTCCGCACGGCCGCTGCCGGAACGCCCGCAGCAGGCTCATCGACGCGCACGCCGAGCAATGCCATGCCGATCGGAGTGGCTGCCGGCGCCGCCTCGGCCGCCATGGCGGGCCGCCGCCACGGCTCCACCCGGAACGCCGCCTGCAGCAGCACCGCGAGCAAGGCCGCGCCCACCATGCCGGCCAACACCCTGTC
Source organism: Planctomycetaceae bacterium (assembly GCA_947464585.1). The sequence goes on from CANHYS010000309.1 coordinate 3,980, forward strand.
ACCCGATGAGGTCTTGATCGCGACGAAGGGCGCCTGGGCCGTCAACATCACGCCGAAGACCAGCAGCACGAGCGTGCCGCCGACGTAGATCATCAACTGCATCGCTCCAACGAATTCGGCTCCGGCGAGAAAGAAGAGCCCGGCCGTCGAGGCGAGCGAGAGCACGAGATAGAAGGCCATCCGCACGACATTGTCGGCCAGCACAACAGCCACCGCACAGGCACA
>CANHYS010000310.1 GCA_947464585.1 Planctomycetaceae bacterium
CGCATAGCCGAAGAACCCGCCGACCGAGCAGACGACCTCGGGCTTGCCGTCGCCATCGATGTCGGCGAACGTGGGCGACTCGTTGTCGACCTGCGGGAGCACGACATGCCGCTGCCAGTGGCCCTCCTGCCCGCGCGGGTTCTCGAACCACGACGCATCGTTGCCCGGGAAGCCGTAGACGAGGATGTCGTGCCAGCCGTCGCCGTTGAAGTCGTGGCTCCAGGCGAAGAAGTTGTCGGAGTAGCGGTGCGGATCGAAAGGCTTGGGCTCGTAGAACGCATGCCGCTCGGAGAAGGTCGGCCCCGCGAACCAGAATGGCCCGGCGACGATGTCGGGCACGCCATCGGAATTGAAGTCGCCGACACCCGCTCCCTCTGCAAAGAACCGATCCTCGAGCCGCTGTTTTGAAAACGTGACGAGCGGCTTTGGACTGTCAGGCTCATCCGCGCCGCGAGTGGCTGCCACGCAGGCCACGACGAGGGTAGTGATGGCGGCGGCACAGCGGAGGATCGGGCGAAATGGCACGGATGGGTTCATGGGGGCGGCCCTGCAACGGCGTTTTGGCCTCGGCGGAAGTTCTCCAGATGAGCAGTATCTCACGCGGCCTACCCGACGGCTATGATGGTTTGCACCCACCCCCCCCCGGGAATCCGCCCGTGCCATCCATCGAAGTCGGTGACAAGGCCCCGTCCTTCCAGGCGACGCTGCAGGACGGCAGCACGTTCGACTCGACGTCGCTCCTCGGCCGCAAGTCGCTCGTGCTCTTCTTCTACCCCAAGGACAACACGCCGGTCTGCACGCAGCAGGCCTGCGCCTTCCGCGACGCCTACGCGCAGTTCGTCGGCGCTGACGTGGAGGTGGTGGGTGTGAGCAGCGATTCACCGGAAAGCCACCAGCGGTTCGCCGCGAGGCACTCGCTTCCCTTTCCGATCATCAGCGACTCACGCGGGGCCCTGCGGCGGCTCTTCGGCGTGCCGCGGGCGTTGGGCATCTTTCCCGGGCGGGTGACCTACGTGATCGACAAGGAGGGCGTCGTGCGGATGGCCTACAACGCCACGCTTGCCGCCGAGCCGCATGTTCGCAAGGCGCTCGAAGCTGTCGGTGCCACGGTCGGCTATGGAGCGATTCAGCCGGGAAAACAGCGGCCAAAGGCCTGAAGGCGGCTGAGTCCACCTCGCACGCGGATACGGCCTGTCAGGATTGCCCAGCCGATGCTCCGTTCCTTCCGAAGAAAGCCCAGCCAGGTCTGGGAGTCGGCTTTGATCGTGCAATCGGGCTTGCCGATCAGGCCACGCTGCACATGCAGGGTCTGCTGTCGAATCGTGACAGTGGCTTCGGCCGGTTCCTTGCCGGTGAAGATCAGGTGATACACGGCATCGATGCCCTTGGCCTGTCCCGCCTGAAAGACGACATGCATGGTGTCGAGAAAACCGGTGATGGTCGTTGGACGGAGACTGTTGACGTGCTGCTTTGTCTTGTGAGGAAATACCCGAGTGACGTATTCGTCGGCATCTGACCCAGGCACGACGTAAATGGTCTCCTGCTTCTGTTGCAGAGGCTTGACGATCCCGGCCAGAAAGGCCGGGCGGTCGTCGATAAAAGGGGCCAGCACGTCTTCTCCGGCCGGACACACGGCGAGACAGTAGGCAGCTTTGTAGTTGGCCCCGAAGCTCAGGCTTTGCCACATCGAGACTGATTCCTGATCGGTCACGCGCCTTCGGTAGTCCTTGGCATCGTGGCTATCGGCGACGTGCTCGACCCAGTCTGTAAACCCGTGCAGAAACTCCCGATAGTTGTGCGTCATGCACGCACTTGCATCGAAACCACCCTCCGGCTTGATGGCCCCCACCGGACATGCGGCAACGCACAGTTTGCAGTTGACGCAGGGGTTGTAGTCAACAGGTTTCGAATCCTGATCGAGATCGACATCGACAAAAATCGTCCCCAGCAGAATGAAGGATCCGTACCGTGGATGGATGACATTGCGATGCAGTCCCATCTGCCCGAGCCCCGCAGCCACGGCCACCGGCTTATGGGACACCACCCAGATTTTTCCAGGAAACTCACTGGTCTCCATCGGGAACCCCATCGGAGCGTTCATCGCCCGGATGCCCCGGTCTTCGAGCCGGCGGACGATGTCCCGGGCCACTTCGTTGACACGGTCGCCGCAGTGATGGAACTCAAGGTTGGCGATCGACCGGGCGGGGCTTCGGACTGGCTCCCGGTTCATACGGCAGACCACACTGATGAGAACCTTGGCAGAGGGAAAGACCTGCAGAACGCCCGTGCGTTCCGAGGCGATATCCGGCCTGTCAATCGGGACGAAACCGACATCATCTGCTCCGGCTTCAAGACACAAGCGGCGGAGTTCCTCGGCGGGGAGCGTGCCGGGGCGAGGCTGCCGTGTCTGGCTCCGGAGGGCGGTGACGGACGGATGTCGATCGAATGAAGTCACCACAAGTCTCCCGATGGGCTCTCATCACTTGCAATACGCAAGTAAATACTTGTATATTGCAAGTGGCGTGGATTCTGTCAAGCGATCGGGGAAGTGGTGTCATGAGCGAGGTCGTTTCGTGAAGATGGCGAAGCGTTCGGTGTGCCCTGTGGCCTGTGCTCTCGATCTCATCGGGGACAAATGGACGCTCCTTCTTGTGAGAGACATGGCCTGCGGCAAGGTGCTCTTCAAAGAGTTCTCCGCATCGCCTGAGCGGATCGCCTCGAACATCCTTGCCGACCGGCTGGATCGCCTGGTTTGCTCTGGACTGGCAGAGTCGTTCAGCCCAAGCCCGGCCACTGGGCGGCACGGCTATCGCCTGACCGCAAAGGGCCAATCACTGCTGCCTGTCCTCGGGTCGTTACGAGACTGGGGGCTTGCGCACATCAAGGGCACGAAAGCCCGGATGAAGCCAGTCGGCTGAAGATCCTCGGGCATACTCGCCCGTCGTTTGCTGGCATCACCAAGGAAGGTGTGGCGAACTTATCGTTCGCGATGACGTCACTCCACCACCTACTTTTTCGGAATGTAGGCGTTCACGCCCACGACCACCTTCTTGCCGTCCACCACGCAATCTGTTTCCTTGTTGCCGTAGGTCGAGGCAACCACCAGCGTTTTGCCACTGGCAGACTTCTCCGGCTTCGCGTTCATGGGAATTCTGAGCACCAACTCGTCACCGACGATCTTTGCCGAAAAAGCCATTGGTCCGGTCCTTGGGGTTGTTGGGGCTCGGTCTGAGCCGTCGAGTCTACCGAACCGTTATCATCGAGAGATGCCGTACCGCAGACCGATTGTACTGATGCTCGACGTCGAACCGGACGAACGCCGGGCCGGCGAAATGGACCCTTGGCTCGGCACCCAAGCCGCCGTTGAGGCAATTGTCGCCTGGCGGGTCGAAGCCGCCCTGCGCACGGGGACGCCGGTGCAGCTGAATTGGTTCCTACGCCTGGACCCGCAGGTGGAAAAGCTCTTCGGCCGCATCGACTTCGTCCCGCACGCGCTCCCGGCTCTCATGGCCAGCATGGAGCGCCATCAGGACCATGCGGGGATTCACACGCACCTCTGCCGCCAGAACCCCGCCGGCCGTTGGTACTCCGAATTCACCGACGTGGCGTGGCTGGAGCACTGCCTGCGCGGCGCCGTCGACGCCTTCGCTCGGAACTTTGGGCGCCCACCCGTGGCGAGCCGCATGGGTGATCGCTGGCTGAGCAATGATGCCGTCCGCCTCCTCATCGACCTCGGCATTCACTACGAATGTACCGTGGAGCCAGGCCTACCGGACATGCCCATCTTCGACGACCCGCTCGCCACGGCGCGGCTCCCCGACTACCGCCCCGCCCCACGGCATCCTTACCGGCCCCGCGCGGGCAACTTCTTGCAAGCGGGCGATCAGCCCCTTTGGATGCTGCCCCTCAGTACCACGCCCCTGCGGCTGCGGCCCGTCCGCCGGCCGCCCTACCTGGTGCGAGGCAGCTATCCGTTGAATCTCTCGCTCTCCCCGCGCGCGATGCTGAACCACCTGGACACTGAACTCGCGCACGTAACGCGGGAACCTCTGGTCCTGGTGATCCGCACCGGCGACTTCGGCGTGCCCCACTGGCGGCCTGCGCTCGAAAGAAACCTGGCCCGCATCCTCGCTCATCCCGGCCTAGCGCACAGCCAATTCGTCGACGTCCCCACGGCGGTCGC
>CANHYS010000311.1 GCA_947464585.1 Planctomycetaceae bacterium
GAACTTCTTCGGCCCGTTCGAGTATTGGACGCCCTACAAGGTCGAGGTGCTCAACAACGTCGACCTGCCGCAGATGTTCTGGGTCAACCTGCTCGATCGGCCGCTGCCGCGGGCGCCTCAGGGCGCCGGTGCGCTCACGCAGGTGGGCACGATCCTGCTGCGGGAGGCGCCGGGGCTGATCCTGCTGGGTGCCTATCTTGTCCTGCTGCCGCCCCTCCTGGCCGTAACGGTGTTCCGGAAGTTCTTCGCCAAGATGGGCCTCGTCCGCTACATGATCATGGCCAACCTCATGCTGCTGATGCTCTCGCTGCCGCTGAAGATGATCCTGCGCTGGACGCTGAACCTGAAGTACATCGTGAGCATCCCCGAATTTTCACTCAACTTTTAGCACCGGGCTTTGGCTTCGCTCCCGGCTTGATGTGCTGACACAAACCCGCTGAACGCCCGCGTCTCCGTCGCTCAAACCCAGTCATTCAAACCCCGTCGCTGAAGCACAGATGCCTGCAACAGAACAAACTTGGCGGAACCTCAAAGCTCTGCACGTCGTGTTCGGCGTGGTGGCGATCCTGCTGCTGCTGGCCACGATCCTGATGTTGGTCTCCGACCACAATAGGCCGTGGAAGAAGTATCAGCGTGAGTTCCGGGCGCTCGAGACCTGGTCAGCTGCGTCGCGGATCGACGAACAGGACTCTCGGTCTTTCGTGCAAAAGTCGGAGCAGCTCGAGGCAGCCCTCGCCGAAGCCCGTCGGGCTGACCTCGATCCGGCGTTGACCGAGGCTTTTCTCAAGCAGGCTCGCACGGTGCCGGCCGACGCCGAGGCCGCCGATCGCGCCCAGCTCGACATTGACCAGCTGAAGACACAGACAGACGCGTCGGAGCGACTGGTGCGTCGCGGAGACCTGCTGGAGCGGCTGCGGGACATCGCCCAGCGGGCGAAGTTTCGCGAGGACCTGCTGGCAGGCGCGCTCAAGCTCCGGAAGGCCGAGCTCGACAAGAACCGGGCAGACTACGAGCTGGGAGTGGCCGAGGAGGCGTCGCAGGACAAGTTGGCCGCGCTCCTGGCGCTCGCCGACACGAAGCGGGCGGAGGTCGCCACAGCCACGCTCGACTTTCAGACGGCCAACACCCATCGGAAGTCGCTCGATGTGGCGCTCAAGCAGCTGACAGCGGGCGAGGATGCCGCGGCCAAGACACTTGCCGATCATCGCTCGAAGCTCAACCAGCTGTCGAAGGCTTTCAAGGACCGCGCTCCCAATGCCGGAAAGACGCTGCTCGAACTGCCCGTACTGGACGCCTTCAACGGACCGCTGCGGGTCGACCAGATCTGGCTGCCGCAGCTCACGCTCAACAACAATTTCCGCGATGTTGCACGGTTCGATCGCTGTATCACCTGCCACAAGGGGATGGACAAGTCTGCTCCCGGTTCTCCCACCGATCCCGCCTACAGGCAGACAGAAACCGTCACACTCTCGCTCCCGACGCCGGCCAAGGCTCCCGAGCGGCTCGTGGTCGATGGTGACGGGAATCAGCAGCTCGAGGATGCCTATGGCTTTCATCTGGCTCCACAGGGCCTCTTCAGGCCCGAGGATGCCACCGTGAGCGTGGTGGTGCCCGAGACGCCCGCCGCAGCGGCGGGGCTCATCGCTGGTGACGTGATCGTGGACATCAACGGCGGCAAGACGCTCGCGCGAAAGATTGCCACGGCCGGCTTGCTGGAGACTCCCCAGTGGGGCAAGCCGCTCGAAATCACCGTGCAGCGCGGCGTGCCACAGCCCTACTCGTCGCACCCCAGGCTCGATCTCTTCGTGGGTTCGACCAGTCCGCATCCGATGCAGACCTTTGGCTGCACGGTCTGCCACCAAGGGCAGGGGAGTGCGACGAGCTTTAAGTGGTCGTCTCACTCGCCCAACACGCCCAAGCAGGGGCACGAATGGCACGTCGAACATGGCTGGTTCAACAACCACCATTGGATCTACCCGATGCTGCCGCAGCGGTTCGAGGAGTCGAGCTGCCTGAAGTGCCATCATCAGGTGGTCGATCTTGAGCCGAGCGAACGGTTTCCGGAGCCGCCCGCACCGAAGCTCGTCGAGGGCTATCACTTGATTCGCCAGTACGGCTGCTATGGATGCCACGAGATCAACGGCTGGTCGGGGCCCGACAAGCGGATCGGTCCGGACATGCGGCTGTCCCCCAATTACCACGAGGTGGCCGAGGCCCTCTCCTCCGATGCCGGTCTGGCCGCGCTCGGTTCCACCGCAGTCCGCTGGGTTGAGGATGTGCGTTCGAGCCCGGATGGTCGCCAATCGCGGGACCGTCTCCGCGAAATGATCGAGCGCGATGCGGCCGCGGGAGACGAAGCCAAGCTTTCGGCCCGCAGCCACCAACTCGCCGCGCTTCTCAAGGATCCCGAGACTCCGGGCACGCTGCCGAAGGTTGGCCCGTCGCTCCGGCACGTCGCCAGCAAGGTGGGGTTCGATTGGCTCTATTCCTGGCTGCGGAACCCGCAGGACTTCCGCCCCTCCACCAAGATGCCGAGATTCTTTGGACTGTGGGAGCACCTCGAGGGCAAGGGGCTCGAGGAGTCGATGCGGTACGAGCCGCTCGAAATCCGTTCGATGATCGCCTACCTGCAAAAGTCGAGTCAGCCCTTCGAATACGTGAAGCCCTACGCGGGCATCACGGCCCTCCCCGACATCGAGAGGGGCAAGAAGGTGTTCCAGGTCCGCGGCTGCCTGGCCTGCCATCAGCATGCGGACTTCCCCGAAGCGACGAGCACGCATGGACCGAATCTGTCGCGGATCGGCGCTAAGGCTGCCTCGAATCCGCGGGGAGCGGCATGGCTCTACAGCTGGCTTCGTGACCCTGCCAGCTACCACCCTCGCACCCTGATGCCGAATGTGCTGCTCGAGCCCGTGACGCTGCCCGATGGCAAGGTGAGCGATCCCGCTTCAGACGCCACGGCCTACCTGCTGCGATCGACGGAAGACTGGAAGGCCACGGAGATCCCGGCTGCCGACTCGCTCACGGCTGACGAGCGAAAGGCCCTCGACGAACTGGCCCTGATGTATCTCAAGGACCGCTTCCCCACCGCGCGGGCGGAGGAGGTGCTCGCCAATGGTCTGGGCGCCGACCAGGCCAAGATCCTGGGCGACGAACAGATGCTGCTGGGCATGGCGGCCGCAGACCGCGATGCCACGCTGCTCCACTACGTTGGCAAAAAGACGATCGCAAAACTGGCCTGCGCCTCCTGTCACGACATCCCGGGCTTCGAAGACTCGAAGGCCGCTGGCGCGGCGCTCGCCGACTGGGGCCGCAAGGACTCGTCGAAGATCGCCTTCGAGCAGGTGTCGCATTTTGTGATGCATCAGCTTGCCGATAAGCACGGGCATGGGCACGGCTCGACGCATGGTCATGCTGGTCATGCCGCTGAGCACGGCTCCGGAGATCACGCAGCGGCGGGCAGTGGCCATGCCGACCCCGCGGCTCCGCATGCCGTTCCAAAGGACGAGCCGCTGGCGCCAGAGTTGGCCTACACATCCACCGCCGTCACGCACCTCTCGCCTGAATCGGTCGACCCCTCGACCGGCTTCTTCCTCGAGAAGTTGATGGCCCACGAGCGAGAGGGCTTCCTCTGGCAGAAGCTCCGCGCCCCGCGCAGCTACGACTACAAGAAGGCTGAAAACAAGAGCTACAACGAACGTTACCGCATGCCGAAGTTCCCGTTCAACGACGAGCAGCGCGAGGCTGTGATGACGTTTGTCCTTGGTTTGGTGGCGGAGCCTCCGGCACCGCAGTTCATCTACCAACCCTCTCCCCGCGAAGAGGCTCGGATCGCCGGGCTCAAGGTGGCCGAGCAATACAATTGCGGTGGTTGCCACAGCCTGCAGATGGATCGCTGGGACGTCAGGTACAAGCCAGGCTCGCTGGGCGAGGCTCCGGCCGTGGCAGACTACCCGTTCCTGTCGCCCCACTTCACCTCGCAGGACGTGGCGAAGTCGCTCGTGACCGATCGCCAGGGGCGCCGGCACACAACGTTGTTCGGCATGCCCACCCTCGACCCGGCCACTGGCAAGCCCCAACTGGTCGACGAAGACGGCATTCCGATCGAAGAAGGCGATGACGAGGCGTCTCCGCATCAGCCGA
>CANHYS010000312.1 GCA_947464585.1 Planctomycetaceae bacterium
CAGCCGGCATTCCGGTCCTGCGGCGCCGTCGTCGGCCATGGCCAGCAGGGTGCCGTCGGCATCGACAAGCCTCGCCACCGGATCCATCGCGGAACGGATCGGCAGCGTGAGCACCTCGACGCCAACGCGTTGGCCGGCCTGCACCTGGAACCGATACCTGTCGCTCTTCCCGCCGTCGCTCGTGCCGTCGACGCAGGCCAAGGAGGGGAGGGGCTGCGCCGTGTCACGGGTGTGGTTGGTGCCGTTGTCGGTATGGACCGGCAGGTCATCGATCAGCATGACGATCGGTGGCAGCGGTCCGGCCTCTGTCGCCGGCCATGCTGCGAGCGGCCCCATGGAGGCGTTGGCCGGCAGAGCCGCCGTCGCGAGGACCGTGTCAGGCTCGACTTTGTCGACCGGGATCGACACGGTCGCGCGGCTGGCCTTGAGCCGCAGCGGCGCCGTCAGGTTCTTGCCCTGGATCACCAGAGAGGTGGACGTTCCCGAGGAGAGCGTCAGCGGCCGAACGGCTGTGACCACGGGGTCTGCGCCGAGGGCCGTGGAGGCGAGCAGCAGGCCCGCTACCCATGCGGGCGCAGGAAACCGTGCTCTTGCGTGTATCGGTGTTCCGCCCATCGTGTCGACCGAGCCCCGGGGAGACTGCTGCAGAGACTGTCGCGATCGCCTCCCATGATAGTTCACCGGCAGTGCGGCGGTGGTGAGCGGAAAAAGGCCCAGTTCAAAGCCCGGCCTTTCTCCAGCGTGCGCGAAACCGGATACTGATGGCCACAACGCTTTTTCCAGAGGGGGGCATCATGTGCAGGAAAAACCTTTCGATCGGGTACCGTCATTGCAGGACTCATGATTGCTGGCGTCGTGGTTCTTGGCTGCCGATGGTCGTGGCCGTGTTCGCGTCACTGCTGGCAGCAATGCTCGGCACGCCCGGCGTGGCGGGGGAGGTGCGGGTCGAGAAAGACGTCGCCTACCTAGGCGACGATCGAGCGGAGAAGGCCGACCTCTACCTGCCCGATGTCATGGAGCCTGGGAAAAAGTATCCCGGTGTCGTCATCATTCACGGTGGGGGATGGACGGGTGGCGACAAGGCGGCCGCCCGGGAGATCAATATCGGCACCACGCTGGCGGGGCAGGGGTATGTCTGCATGTCGATCAACTACCAACTGGCGAAGCCCGGCATGCCGACGTTTCCAGCCAACATCCAGGAAGCCAAACGTGCCGTCCGCTGGCTGCGCAAGCATGCCGACAAGTTTCAGTTGGATGCCGCGCACATCGGTGCGATCGGCGGCTCCGCCGGCGGCCACCTGACGGCGTTGCTCGCGGTCAGCGGCCCTGAATGCGGACTTGACCCGGCGGAGGATGCGGAATGCTCCTGCCGCATCCAGGCGGCGGTGCCGCTCTATCCGCACTGTGCATCGACCTGGCAGGGGGGCACGCCGTTGAAGACATACGACAACCTGCCGATGTTCGTGAAGCCCCATGCCGAGGCTCCCGCACTCTGGGACTCAGCCTCGCCCATCAAAAACATTTCGCGTGACGACCCGCCCATGCTCTTGGTGCACGGCACGGTCGACAAGACCACGCCGCTGGCGCAATCCACCAGCCTCATGGAGGCGGCACGGGCCGCGGGCGTGCCCTGCGAACTGATCGTGGTCGAAGGGGCTGCGCACGCCTTTCACCTGCAGCCGGAGCAGCGTGATCTCCGGCCGGCGGTGATCGAGTTCTTCGACCGCCACTTGAAGCCGCGGTAGCACGGCAGGTGAGATTCACTAGGGAAAATCACTTGGGCAGTGCGAGCACCTGGCTCTGCGATTCGAGCAGGCCGCGGAGTGAAGGATAATCGACGTCCTGCACCATCGATCCAGCGCGGGCCGCGAGCACGGCGGCGTTTGCAGCCGCATCACCGAGCAGCATGAACACGGGCTCCATGCGTGCCGACCCGTAGGCAATGTGGCTTGCCGACAGGCAGACCGGCACGAGCAGGTTCGTGCACTCCGTCTTTTTTGGCACGAGCGATCCGTAGCCGATCTGGTAGGCCTGCTTCGGCTTGACGCCGATATCACCCTCGTTCTGCACGGTGCCCGCGGGAGTGACATAGCGGCGAACGTTGTGCGAGTCGAGCGTGTAGGAGCCCATGCCGATCGGCTTTTTCACGTCGCGGTGCCCCAGGCACTCATGCTCGGTGAGCACATCGTCGCCGAGCATCCGCCTCGCCTCGCGGATGTAGAGCTGCGGCGACCAGTGGCCGTTGTCGGCATACTCGTCCTTGGGAAGGCCCCAGGTCTGCATTCTCATGCGGATGTCGGCCGGCACGCGTTCGTCGTGCGCGAGAAACCAGAGCAGCCCCAGCTGATACCGGGCGTGGTCGGCGATGATCTCCCGGCGTCGTTCGTGCGATGCCTCGGGGTAGTCGTAGTTTGCGCCGATGTGGTCGAAGCTGAATGGGCCGTGATTGTTCGTGTCGGTCTTGCGATTGGGGATGAGATCGAACTTGCCGAATACATCCCGCCAGCCGGCGGCGAGCGTTCGCGCGAGCAGTTCGTATGTGTCTGGGTCGTAGCCCGCGGGCTTGGCAAACGGCACGCGGTTGTCGGGATGGTCGGTCAGGCACATCCGGAAGCAGTAGGCCTGCACCCGGGCGTCGCCCTCGCCCCGCGTGCCTGGCGGATCGGCGGAGATGAGTGGGAGGAGGCCACTGGCGGGATTCCCTGGCTGCTTGAACGGATCGACCGGCATCGCCCAGTGGTGTTTGTGGTGGAGGATGCCCACCTGATTGCCGTTCCACTCCTCACCGTAGACGCTGTTTGCCTCGCGGCCCACGTGATACTTCACGCCGGCCGCTGCCATCAGGTCGCCCTCGTAGGTGGCATCGATGAAGACTTTTCCAGCGAAACGCCGGGCCGGCCCAGACGGCCCGGCGAGCGTGGTGATCGCGACGATCTTCGGCCCAGCGCCGGCCTCGCCTGGCGGCCCCAACTCGACGCCCTTCTCGCGGTCGAGCAGGGCATCGCGGACGACCGTCACGCCCTTCTCCTCGAGCCACCGGTCAAAAATCCGTTCAGCGACGTGCGGCTCGAAGAGCCACATCGAGTTGTCGCCCACATCGCTCTTCTTCACGCCCTGCCCGAGCCCAGCGAAGGATTCCCGCGGCTGCCATTTCCAGGCCTCGGGCGACTGATAGTGCGTCCAGACGCGGCGATAAAACTCCCTCGCGAGGCCGCCGATCGCGCGGGTGTTGCCGCTGTCGGTGTAGCCGAGACCGCCACTGGAGAGCCCGCCGAGATGCTTGTCGGGCGAGACGACCACCACGCTCGATCCCAGCATCGCCGCGCGGACGGCCGCCGCCACCGCGCCGCTCGTGCCGCCGTAGATCACGACGTCGCGGATTGGCTCGACGGGCTGCGCCGGCTCCGCGGCATTCAGAGGTACACACAGGAGCGCGGTCGTGATCAAGCAGCAGAGGTATCGCATAGAAAATGAATTCGGTCCCGTCCCTTTTTTCCCCGCTCACGCCAGGCGTCGGGACTCCTGGCTCAGAGCGTCCACTATAAACCGGATCATGTCGGGGGCGAGGTTGGCGGCCAGATCGGCGGTGGTTGTCCCCCGCGATTCGAGCACCGCCGTGTGCGGGATGCCGAGTGCGCGGAGCTTGCTCTGCAGGCGGGCGGCGCCGTCGTGCCAGTCAATGTCGGCAGGGTCGCTGGTGAACCACTGGTGCCGCGGCCAGTTGAGCGGATGCACGTGGAGGATCGCCGTGTCCTGCCGCGCCCGTTCCACGTCGCCGTAGGTTTCCCAGAGCGTGTCGTAGTATTCGCCATCGTCACGGTCGTCGCATTCCCGCATCGCCAGATGGAAATCGATCGCAGGGGCGATGGCGGCCGACACTGGAAAGACCGTCGGATGTCGGTACGAGATGCGGAGCGCTCCCTGGCCTCCCATCCCCGTGCCGATCAGGGCGATGCCCGGCGACTTCACGCCAAAGCGTTGTGCGATCTCGGCCCGCACCTGCTCCAGAACGAATTGCTCCGGCGTGAACTGCTTGTCGAAGCCGGGCATGATGCGGTCGAGCCACCAGGAGCGGCCAGTCCGCGGCGCGATTGTCGGCAGCCCGGCCGCTTCA
>CANHYS010000313.1 GCA_947464585.1 Planctomycetaceae bacterium
GCGATCGGCCCCTTCGAGAGCACAGACCGGAAGCCCTTCTCCACCGACGGGATGTATTCCCGCGGCACACGGCCACCGACAACCGCATCGTCGAAGATGAAGTTCTCGGCCGACTCCTCGGGAAGCGGTTCGAGTGAGCCGATGATGTGGGCATACTGGCCCGAGCCACCGGTCTGCTTCTTGTGCTTGTAGTCGTAGTTCGTGGCCTTGGTGGGTGCCTCGCGATAGCTCACCTTTGGCGCACCGACCTCGACCTCGACCTTGAACTCGCGCTTGATCCGCTCGACGTAGATGTCGAGGTGCAACTCGCCCATGCCGGCGATGAGCGTCTCGCCCGTCTCCTCATCGGTAGCCACGCGGAACGTTGGATCCTCACGGCTGAACCGCTGCAGAGCCTTGCCAAGCTTGTCGAGGCCGTCACGGTTGGTCGGCGTGATCGACATCTTGATCACCGGCTCCGGCACGAACATGTTCTCGAGCGTGCAATACTTGTTCTCGGCGGCGTAGGTGTCGCCGCTGGCCGCATCGACGCCCATCACGGCCACGATGTCGCCGGCCTCGCCCGAGTCGATTTCCTCGCGCTTGTCGGCGTGCATCTTCACGATGCGGCTGAACCGCTGCTTTTGGCTGGTGCGCTGGTTGATGTAGGCCTCACCCTTGGTGATCGTGCCCTGGTAGATCCGCATGAACGTGAGCTGGCCGTAGGGGTCGTCCACGATCTTGAACGCCATCGCCACCAGTGGCTTTTTCGGATCGGGAGTGAGGTCAAACGCCTCGTCGGGGTTGTCCCACTTCTTGGCGATCACCTTCCGCTCGAGCGGGCTGGGCAGATACCGCACGACGGCGTCGAGCAGCTTCTGCACGCCCTTGTTCTTGTAGGCCGAGCCACAGAAGACGGGCGTGATGCTCTGGCTCTGCACCGCCGCCTTCACGACGGCGTGGATCTCGTCCTCCGACACCGGCTGCTCGCTGAGCAGCTTCTCCATGAGCGTGTCGGAATACATCGCGAGAGCTTCCAGCATGGCATGCCGCCCCTCGGCCGCAGCCTTGGCGAGAGCGTCGGGGATCTTCTCCTCGCGGACAGTCTCGCCGTTGTCGCCGTCGAAGTAGGCGGCCTTCATCGACACGAGGTCGATCACGCCCTCGAGCTTGTCTTCCTTGCCGATCGGGATCTGCATCGGGATCGCATCGCAGCCGAGTTTGTCCCGCAGTTGACCAACGACGCGGTCGAAGTTGGCGCCGGTGCGGTCCATCTTGTTGACGAACGCCAGCCGCGGCACCTTGTAACGCTTCATCTGGCGGTCGACCGTCATCGACTGGCTCTGCACGCCGCCCACGGCACAGAGCACGAGGATGGCGCCGTCGAGCACCCGCAGGCTGCGTTCCACCTCGACGGTGAAGTCGACGTGGCCCGGGGTATCGATGAGGTTGATGTCACAGTCGTGCCACTTCACGCTCGTGGCGGCGCTGGTGATTGTGATGCCGCGCTCGCGCTCGAGATCCATGTAGTCCATGGTCGCGCCGTCGCCGCCGCCCTTCACCTCCTGGATGCGGTGGATGCGGCCCGCGTAGTAGAGAATCCGCTCCGAGAGCGTGGTCTTACCTGAGTCGATGTGGGCCGAGATACCCATGTTGCGGAGCTTGGACAGGTCCATGGACGAAAACACCTTCGGGGGCGGAGGGCGAAAATGGGGAGAACGGAACCGGAACGACAGAAAAATGGCCTGTCGACCGTCCGGAATATACTCAAATCCTGCCGTAACGCGACAGACCACGCCCACCATGCAGCAACAAGACGCATCAACGCCGTCGCACGACGAGGGCCCGGACCGCCCGTGGGAGGCCTGCGTTGTGCCGTTTGGTGTGTTTTTGGCCGTTGGATTGCTCGAGCCGAACCGGGGCGGCGACGGGCTGGCGGGGGCCTTGGGAATCCCCTTCACGGCCTATCCTCTCATCTACAGTCTGCGAATCGTCGTCACTTTAGTCGCGATTGCCCGCAGTTGGACGCCGATCCGTCGATGGGTGGGACGGCCGACCTGGTGGCCGCCGCTGGTGGGCCTGGCGCTGGTCGTGCCCTGGATCGTGCTCGCGTCGCTGCAACGCGACGCCGGCTGGGCCGTTGGCGCGAGCGGGCGGGCCGCGTTCAACCCTTTCGCGGCCTGCAACGAATCGGCTGTGCCGGTGTGGGCCTTCGTGACCATCCGTGCCATAGGCCTGATCGCGGTGGTGCCGCTGGTGGAGGAACTCTTCCTGCGGGGGTTTCTGATGCGGTATGTGGTCCGCGAAGATTTCTGGACTGTGCCGTTTGGCATGCTGACGTTCCCGGCTGTCGGTGCCTGCCTGTTCTACGCCGCGGCATCGCACCCTTCGGAATGCGTCGCCGCCGTGGGCTGGTTTGCGGTCATCACTGGCATCGCGGCGGCCACGCGGCGGCCGATCGACACGATCCTCGCTCATGCGATGACAAACCTGGCGCTCGGTGCCTACGTGTTGATGACAGCCAACTGGTGGCTGCTCTAGGAACGGCGAGGAACGCCTCTATGTCCCTCCGCGGCCGACTCGCCCCGACGCCCACCGGATTCCTCCACGTCGGCCATGCGCGGACGTTCGCGGTCGCAGCGGCGAGGGCCGGCTCAGCTGGCCTCGTGCTGCGGATCGAGGACCTCGACCGGCCGCGGTGCTGCGAGGAGTTTTGTCAGGCGGCGATCGAAGATCTCCGCTGGCTCGGGCTCGAGTGGTCTGAGGGGCCCGATGTCGGCGGGCCGCACGCCAGCTATCGGCAGAGCGAACGCACTGCGTGGTATCTGGAGATCTGGCGTCGGCTGGAGGCTGCCGGCGTGATCTACCCGAGCCCGCATTCCCGCCGCGATGTCGAGGAGGCCGCCACCGCGCCGCACGAGCCGAGCCCTGGCGAGGCACATGCCGATGCAGACGCCGAGCCGATCTTTCCGACGAGCCTGAGGCCGTCATCGTGGGATCGCGCAGCCGCGCCGGGCGCGGTGGCCTGGCGGTTCCGCGTGCCCGACGGCCGCACGATCGAGTTCGACGATGCGTTGGCCGGCCGCCTGCGGCGGACGGCGGGCATCGACTTCGGCGATTTTGTCGTCTGGAGACGCGACGACCTGCCGGCCTACGAACTGGCTGTGGTGGCCGATGACCATGCGATGGAGATCGCAGAGGTTGTCCGCGGCGAAGATCTGCTCACGAGCACGGCGCGGCAACTTTTGCTTTATGAAGCGCTCAGCTGGGCCGCGCCCGCGTTCTGCCACGTGCCGCTCGTGCGCGACGCAGACGGCCGTCGTCTCGCCAAGCGAACCGGCGGCCTGTCGATCCGCGACCTCCGCGCCCGCGGCCTCTCGCCGGCTGATGTGCTGGCAGGGTCACTTTTTCGTTCGCTGCCCACGTGACTCGCGGCAGCGGTCGCTGCAGTAGCGGACCTCGTCCCAGCAGGCGGCCCACTTTCGCCGCCAGGTAAACTCACGGCCGCACGTCGCACAGACCTTCACGGGCTTTGGACCATCGGCCTTTCGCCGCGCTGCCTGCGGCCGCGATCGCTTCGCATTCATGCGCCGGCCGCGCGTGGCGAGCCGGCCACCCGGCCCATCCCGCCCCGTGGAGACTGCGGCTGGAGTGGCCCCTGTGGCATCGCGAGCACACGGATCGCCTCGACGAGCATCACGGCGGCGAGCGACAGAAGCACGAGGCCCGCCCACGGCACCGGATCGGCCGGCAGGGCAAAGCCGTTGGCATTCCGGAATTTCGGCAGCGTCATGCTGGCCAGCGCCCATGTGCTCATCACATACATGAACACGGTCGGCACGCCCGTCACCAGCCAGACCCATGCCTCCCGCCGCGTCCGCCAGAGCCAGACCGTCACGCCGAGGAGCGTGAGCGCGGCCAGCAGTTGGTTGCTCGCTCCGAACAGGCTCCAGAACGTCTTCCAGACCGGCACGGCGTTGCCGTTGGCATCGACGTGCGGCCGCAGCAGAAACACAAGCGGCACGCCCGCGGTGAGCGCCGTTCCCAGCCACCCGCCGGCCTTGCCGGTGAGGCCCGTGAGTTCTTGGATGATGTATCGTCCAAGCCGGGTGCAGACGTCAAGCGTGTCGTA
>CANHYS010000314.1 GCA_947464585.1 Planctomycetaceae bacterium
AATCGCAGAACCGCGTTGTGCCGCTGGCGCCCAACGCGAGCGTGCGATTTGATCTTGCCATCGAGCACCTCACGGGAGCGGCCGTCGAGTCGACTCGCTCCCGGCTGGCCGCGGTCTCCGCGGTCGCGTCACCGAAGGTGCATTCGCAGCCGAAGCCGGGCTGGAGCAGGGCATGAGTGCCCCCGCGACAAAGAACGTCGCCAACGACGACGAGAAAGAGCTTTTTGCGGATGGAATCTTGCATACCGTTCAACAAGCCGTTCATCGCAGGACGTGAACTCGAATACATCGAGCAGGCAGTCTCAGCGGGTGACCTCTCGGGGGGAGGCCAATTCACCCGTGGGTGCGCCGAGTTGTTGCAGGCTCGCTTTGGCATCCACAAGGTCTTGCTGACACCTTCGTGCACTGCAGCCCTCGAGATGGCGGCCATGCTCTGCGACCTGCAGCCTGGCGACGAGGTGATCATGCCGTCGTACACCTTCGTTTCAACGGCGAACGCGGTGGTTCGTCTGGGAGCTCGGCCGGTGTTCGTCGATGTACGGCCAGACACACTCAACCTGGACGAGAATCTCATCGAGGCGGCGATCACGGCGAGAACAAGGGGAATTTGTCCGGTGCATTATGCCGGCGTCGCCTGCGAGATGGACACGATCGGAGAGATCGCGGAGAGACACCGTCTGATGGTCGTCGAGGATGCCGCACAGGCGGTTGATGCTTCGTACCGTGGCCGACCGCTGGGAAGCCTGGGCCACATGGCTGCCTTCAGCTTCCACGAGACCAAGAACGTCATCTGCGGGCAGGGAGGCGCGCTGTGCCTCAATGATCCGACGCTCGTCGAGCGGGCCGAGATTCTTCGTGATCGTGGGACCAACCGCCAGAAATTCCTCCGCGGTATGGTGGACAAATACACCTGGGTGGACGTCGGGTCGGCATACGCCCCAAGCGAGATCTGTTCGGCGTTTCTCTACGCCCAGCTGGAGATGATGGACACGATCTCGGCACGCCGCCGGTCTCGCTACCTCTGCTACCTGACGCAGTTGGCGCCGCTTGAGGCCCGCGGGCTGCTGCGACTGCCGGCCACGCCTGTGGGCTGCCAGAGCAACGCCCACATGTTTTGGATCATTCTCAGGGATCAGCAGGCTCGCGACGCGCTGCTCGAATACCTCAAGTCACAGGGCATTCTGGCGGTTTTTCATTATGTGCCGTTGCATTCATCGCCCATGGGAAAGACGTTTGGCTATCAGCCATCGGATCTTCCGGTGACCGATGATGTGTCGGGGCGGCTGCTGCGATTGCCGCTGTATCATGAACTGACAGACGAGCACTTGCAGCGTGTCGTTGACCATGTCGTTTCGTTCCTCACCCGATGATAGGCCGGCAAGCAACGGCCGGACGTAGTCCCTCCCCGCTGGTGCAGCCCGTGCCGGAATCGCAAAGCCAACGAGAGTCTCTTGCCTGGGACACGACGCATTTCGGCTGGGCCACTGCGCGGCTGACCAAACCACGAATGTCCGCCGCGGAACTGGAAGGTCAACTCTCCCAGGCCAGGGATGACGGGATACGGCTGCTGTACTGGTTTGCCGCAGGCGATTGCCAGCCGACGGAGGATGTGCTTCGGCGATGGAGAGGCCAACTGGTCGACCGGAAAGCCACGTTTCGGTTGTCGCTTGCGCATCGAGATCGCGAAACGGCTGAGGGGGGCGATCGGGCGGTGGTGATTGGCGTCCACGCGGGCGACGAGATATCTCCGGAACTGATGGCCTTGGCGGTCGGGGCGGGAGAGTTCAGCCGGTTTCGCCGTGACACGCGGATTCGTCAGGCTGCGTTTCGTGGCCTGTACGAAGCGTGGATCCGTCGGGCGGTTGCGGGCGACATTGCCGATCGTGTATTCGTCGCCTCACGCAGTGGGGATGCCACACTCGGGGTCGTGACGGTTCGTGTGCGGGATGGAAACGGTGAAATCGGGCTGCTGTCCGTGGCGGAATGTGCGAGACGGAAGGGCATCGGCGGCCTGCTCATGAACCGAGCGCTGGACTGGATCGAGGCGTCGGGCGCCTCCGTCGCCTCCGTCGTGACCCAACTCGACAATACGGCTGCCTGTCGATTGTACGAGCAGTTTCGGTTCGAGCTTATGGATGTCGCCCACGTCTATCACTTCTGGCCAACGGGTGCATCTGAGCCATGACAACGCTTTGCGAAACCACGCCGCTTGCGACATGCCTCTCGGGCGACTCTGCCCATTGCACCAGGCCGCTCGTCTCGGTCGTCATGCCCGTGTTCAACGGCCGACGCTTTCTGGCCGAGACGTTCGAAGCTGTGGACCGGCAGACCTATCCGAACGTGGAGAAAATTGCAGTGGATGACGGCTCGACGGATGGGTCCGTCGAGGCGATTCAGCGACACGGCGGCTGGACGCTGCGGGCCATCGACCGCGGGGGCAGCAATCGGGCTCGTTGCGAGGCGTTGACCATCGCGAGGGGCGACTTCATCGCCTTCCTCGACCAGGATGATCTCTGGCATCCTGACCATCTGGCCTGCTGCGTAGCAGCCCTCGAGCGACGTGCCGAACTGCCGGCAGCCGTGGGACGACGGCAACGATTCAGACAGGCCAGTGAACTCAGCCTGGCGGGCAGCGCCAGCGAGGCCGGCCAGCACGACCCTTGGCGATTGTTCCCATTCCAGCTGATCGATACTCCTTCGATGGTCGTCGTTCGCAGATCCGCGCTCGATGCGATTGGGGGATGGCCGCAGGAGGGGGGAGCGGCGGCTGACTGTCTGGCATGGTGGCGGCTGTCACTCCTCAGTGCCTTCGCAGTGACCGCCTCCCGGACGGTGGGCGTGCGCGAGAGTGACGGATCGATGAGCATCGTGGATCGACGAGCACCACTCGCGTGCCTCGAGAACATGCGTCGTGTGGCAATCGACGCGACGCGTTCGCTCCCGGACTCAGAACGCGATACGCGGTCGATGCAGGCCGTCGGCCTTTTGGACGCACTCACGCGGGTTGTTGCTGCTGTCGAGAACCCTCAGGATCTCGACGGAGCGGCGTTGCATCTGGAGGCCGTGCTGACCCGGCATTCCGACGCCATGGTCCTTCTGGCAGCCAGGTTTGTGGGCTGGCTTCTCGGGCCGACGCTGCAGCACTCCGCCTCACTTCGCCACCATCTGCTCCTCGATGCCCTCGTGCTGCGCTGGCCGGCAGCCGCCCCTCGCACCCGCAGGGAAATGAGGCGGTTGGTGGCAACGGCGACCCACACGTCTGATCTCGCGGCGTATCTCCGGTCAAACCCGGG
Source organism: Planctomycetaceae bacterium (assembly GCA_947464585.1). The sequence goes on from CANHYS010000314.1 coordinate 3,294, forward strand.
ATGCCGGGCGGGATGGCACTGCCTCGGGGAGAATGTCCTCGCGTGGCTTGCCAGATGGTGTGGTCGCGTCGCAGACCCCTTTGATATTCGGTGCGGCGGCCCCGGACGTCCAGCAGTCCGCCCGTAATCCATCACACGCCCAGGAGAGCCCGACATGCGAAGGTTTTTCCCGCCGCGGTTCACCACAGTCAGTCGTGGCCCCCGCATTGCTGCGGAACACGAGCCTTTTGTCTCAGCCCGGGAACTTGTCGCCGGGTTCACGGTGGTGACATCTACGAGGCAGGTCTATTTTCAGTTCCTCGCGAATGTGATCAAGGCCGGCCATGCCGATCGGGTCGTGCCCTTTCCCAATACGACCGACGTCGGAGCCGAGTTCTTTCAGAGTACCGGTTTCGGCGACGTCAGAGCATCGAGTGAACTGACTTCAGCGGCGTCACCATCTTGACGGCGGGTGTGTTGCCGGCGACCCGCGGATGGAATGGCGACCGTAGAAACACGCTGCCAGAGTGCGGATCGACGTGCATCGTCGTCAGATTGGCGAAGTCGTCACCCAGAGCCGACAGATCCCACTCTGCGACCTGGGGCGTGCCCAGCGCCGCAAGATCGAAGAACCGCAGTCGCTTCGGCTCGCGGCTGACCACCAGCAGGTGGCCGCCGACCTGGACCGCGTCGACGGGCGTGCCGGCCGCGGGCAGCGCCGCAGCGAGCGTGTTGCGTTCCTTGTCGACCAACAGGATCTGGTCGGCCCAGGTCTCGACCGCGGCAATCCAGGGGAAGCCCTGCAGGTCGATCATCGTGGAGAGCTTGTTGCGGGTC
>CANHYS010000315.1 GCA_947464585.1 Planctomycetaceae bacterium
AAGGCGACGCATTGGGGCCCTGGGGCTGGAACTGCACCATGATCCCGGCTGGCACTGGCTGGCCCTTGAACGAGACAACGCCCGTCGCGGTGGCCCCCACACCGGGTTGGCAGCCTGCAGCGACGACGCTCGCGAGCAGGACGACGACTTGTCCCGGAAAAAGAAGGGATCGCGGCACGATCAGAAATCCCCAGTGACGTTGCCGTCGGCTACGGAACTGAGTCGTTGATACACACCCGTGATTGCGCGGATCGTGCCAAGCAGCGTCGAAGGGTCATACGTGCCGCTGACCGACACGTAGGTGCCGCCCGTCGACGACTGGATCGTGTCGCCGACAAACCGCACCGCTCCATCACACATCGCAAAGCTCGCACCACCCGGGTGATTGCTGCCGAAGCCTTCGTAGCTTCCCTGATTGACCTTGAAGCGTGTGGATCGCACCAGCGTGACTGACCCTGCGTTGTCGACTTTGGTGGAATTTGTTCCAAGCCACAGCCCTGGAAGGCGTTCGGTCTTCGGCGATCCAGGAAGCGCGGCGTCGGCGATTCCGCCCACCTCTCCGATCAGGAACGTCTTCGAGAGTCCATCAAGGATGTCCTTGAACGGTCTGCCGCGAAGCTTGCGGATCGCACCGCTCGAACATTCCACGCAGGGGGCTAGCGTGTCGACCGTCGTGCCGGTGCAGCCGAGCGTGATCGGTCCCACGCTGCCGGCGTAGTTCATTTTGCTCGAACGATAGCCCGACGAACTGGTGGTGGTGCCGGCCGTGATGTTGTATTCATCCTCCGGCGTGAGGGTCGGCAGTGGGCAACTTGGGCACACGAGGGTGCTTATCGGCTGCCGGGCCATGTCAGCGGAGGCGCTACTCCCGTTGATGAAGGTGGCTGTGTGCGAGAAGCCAGTTAGCGATCCGTTGGTAAGCGACGTGTAGAGTTCAGTCCGCTCCATGTACGGGAGGACGAGGAGCGACCATCCGTAGCCTTCAAGGAATTGGGTCGTGCCCTTCATCGTCTGGAAAGTCGACGAGGTGGCCTGTGGCGGGAGCGTCTTCTTCGCGTCGCTATAGCCGTGCAACGCGAGGCTGATCTGCTTGAGGTTGTTGCCACACGAGGAACGCCGGGACGCCTCGCGTGCCGCCTGCACGGCCGGCAGCAGGAGGCCCACGAGCGTGCCGATGATGGCGATGACAACCAGCAGTTCCACGAGCGTGAATGCCGCCCGGAAGCGATCGATGCCACGATTCTGCCGCATGACTTTTGCCCCCCGCCTGTTGGTACGAAACGCGTGCCGGTTGCGGTGCCTGGAGTCGTGGCAGCGTTCCCTTCCGACTTTGCAAGACTACGGCTTTCGGGCCCGATTCACTATGGCGTGAATCCGTCGAAATCCTTCCTTTTCGCGACGCCGGACGCCGGGGACGGCGAACTCGTCAGTGCCGCGACTGCGTCACCGCCCGGTATCTGAGCGGCGTCATGCGGGTGGCTTGGCGAAAAAACTTGGCGAGGTACTCGCCGGTGCCAAAACCGCTGGCTCTCGCGACTTTTGGGATGGGCAGATCGGTGGTCGCCAGCAGGTGCTTCGCCCGCTCCAACCGCACGCGGCGGATCTCCTGAGCCGGCGACCGGCCGAGCAGTTCCTGAAACGCCCGCTCGAGGCTGCGGCGGGAGAGCGGAACAACCCGCAGCACATCCTCCACGCGGATCGGCTCGGTCGCGTGTTCGCGGATGAAGCCGATCGCCTGCACGAGCAGCGGGTCGCCGATGGCGAGCGTATCGGTGCTCTGGCGGGTGACGATGCCAAGCGGCGGCACACGGATCGGAGTCGGCGGCAGAGGCTTGCGTTCGATCATCAACTGCAGCAATTCGGCTGCCTGCTCGCCGATCTGTTCCGCGGCAACCGTGATTGCCGACAGATGCGGCATGCAGCATTCGCAGAGGAGCGGGTCATCCACGCCGCTGAGCACCGACACGTCCTCGGGGACGAGCAACCCGGCCCTGCGAGAGGCGTCGATCACCGCCCTGCCCTGGACGTTGGCCCAGGTCAGCACTCCCACCGGCTTGGGGAGCGATCTGAGCCATTCGATCAGTCGGCTCGGCCGGCCTGCCGTTTCCAGGCCGGGGTTCAGCCCGAGCGCATGGCACGAGTGGCCAGCCCGGCCGAGTGCGGCTGCAAAGGCTTCCTGATGCTCGCGCACGTAGGCCAGTTTTGGTGGGCCCACGTAGGCGAAGGTGCTGAATCCGCGATCAAGAAAATGCCGAGCCGCCATCTCACCAGTGGCCTGCAGGTCGTTGAACACACGGGGCATCCGCTGGCTGACTCCCTCGAGCGTGATTCCAGAGACGTTCACCACCGGGCAGCCGATGCCGAGCAGCGATCTCGCGACCGCCGGTGTCGAGACCCGCGCGATGATGCCATCACCCTGCCAGCCGTGCGGCAACGTCTTTTGCTCCCCCTCAGGGGCCACGTGCAGGTGCCAGGGGCCATGGCGGTTGGCGAAGGCAGCCACGCCCTTGATGATGCTGCGGCCCCAGCCGGTACTCGCCGGCACGAGCACTGCGACGAGGGGCTGCGCGGCGATATTGCGGGACGGCCTCATAAGAGTCGATCGTTGTACAACACCGCACGACATCCTGACGCATTCGCAACTTTTTTTGGCGTGTTTGCGTTCAGGTGCTTCAGGCAGTGGCATTCGCCTCTACCCTCCGCCGGGCACGACGACCGAACAGACGCTGTCAGCCTGAAATCTCATTGACGAAAAAACGATGGAGACGTAAAATCTCCATCATGATCAAGACGCAGATTCAACTGCCTGACGAGCTCTATCGGCGTGTGAAGGCATTCGCCGAACAGCGGGAGTGGTCGCTGGCGGAAACGTTCCGCCGGGCCGTCGAACAGATGTTCGAGCGCTACCCATCGGCGTCGGAACGTCCCGACGCGTGGAAAGTGCCAAAAATCCGGCCTGCCGGCTGGAAGGGGCTGTCGGCGTCGGAACTCCACACGATCGCCCTCGACGATCTTGATCAGTCGCGTGGTTGATCAGTCCCGTGGTCAGACAAAGTCGATTCGGTAAGCGGTCCTCGAGACCATCGCCTGGAGAGTGCCCGCGATGATTTCGATCGACGCCAACATCCTGCTTTACGCCGCAAACGAAGACTGTCCGGAGCAGCGTCGGGCCGAAGACTTTCTCAGCGGCCTGGTCGATCGCAGCGACGTGGCCATCTCCGAGTTTATTCTCGTCGAACTGTATCTGCTGGTGCGAAATCCTGCGGTCCTGAAGCGACCATTGAATCCTGACGAGGCCACGGGGCTTATCGCTTCCTATCGCAGCCATCCACGTTGGATGATCTTGGGATGGCCCGGCAGTTCGCTACGGATTCACGATGCTTTGTGGAAGAGAGCAGGAGTCCATGACTTTCCGCGGCGCAAGATCATCGACCTGCGCACGTCCATGGTTCTCATCGAGCAGGGCGTCCGGGAATTCGCCACGGCCAACGTCAAGGATTTTACGGACGTCGGATTCGATCGAGTCTGGAATCCGCTCGACTGAGTCTTCCTCGCTCCAGCGTGAGTCCGTGCAGGCTGGGGCCATTACCACCGCAGCCAGTGCGGCCACCAGCCGCCATGCTCAGCCGACTCGCCATCGCAGCAGCCGGTCTTCCCGCGGCTTGCGCAGGTGCAGCAGACGTACTTCACCTTCCGCTCGATCACAGAGACCTCCTCGTCCGTCGTCTCCTTGACGAGTGTCTTGCGGTGCCGCACCCAGGCCCGGCATGCGTCGGACGGGCAATCGGTGCATCCGCCACCGTGGCGGCAGCGTGAGAAGGGCCACGGCAGGCCGCTGCAGCGGGGCACGCAGATCGGGTCGCACTTCGCCTCGTATTCGGTTTTCGGCTTCTTCTTCGTGCCACACTCGCAGACACACACCGCCTCGAGGCCGCACCGGGCGCCGCAGTGCATGCACTTGGGCGGATCTTCCTTGCCCTTCTCTTTCTGCTTGTCCTTGCCCTTCTCCTTGCCATCCGTCGCCTTGTTCTCGCCGTCCTGCTTCGTGGCTTTTTTGTCGGCGTCGCCCGCCGCGGCCTCAAGCACCGGCACAATCGCCTCCGGC
>CANHYS010000316.1 GCA_947464585.1 Planctomycetaceae bacterium
AATTGTGTGCGGTAGTTCCCCACCGCGAACCGGAGCCCGGCACCAAGTGCCGCAAGCGAGGCCGATTAGAGACTGTGGGAATGAAAATGCAACCCAAAAATATGGTTTCCGGCCGCAAAATCGCTGTTTTACGGTTTTTCCCCGGTGAGAACAGGCTTTTTGCGGTGTTTTCAACCCTGCGAGAGCCGGTTCTCCAGCCAAATGCGTGGCCTGTGATACGATGCTGAAGGCGTCCGTGGTCGGCCTGTATCGCAGGCGGGAGCGGCGTCTCCAGCCGCCTGACGGTGGCACTCCATAGAAGATCGTCTCCTTGCTGGGGCCCGCCTGATGCTCCCGAAAAAGCGACGCGGGGTTTGGTTGGCACTCGCCCACCCGTGGGCCGCTGTCCTGTTGGGAGGCGGTCTGGTGGTCGGTGGCTTGGTCGTCGGAGCCTGGCGTGTGGGCAGGGCAGCCGACGCGGCCGACACCGTGGATGTGGACCCTGCCGACGACGCTGCGGAGGGTGATGCTGGAGCAGCGGATGAAGGAGAGGGCGAAGGGGGGATTGGTTTCCCCAGCGACCGGCTTCGCGAACGGCAATTGGACCGCGGCCGTCGGCTCGTCGCCGACCAACGATGGAGCGATGCCGCGACGTTGTTCGATGAGATTCTTGCCGCCGACAAGGACTGCTTCTTTCGTGCGGATCGACAGCAGCGGACGTGGCAGAGCATCAAGTCCGAGACGAGCCGGCTGATCGGCACGCTCGACAAGCCGGGCCGCGAGGCCTACGAACTGCAGTTCCGCGCTCGTGCGGATCGGATGCTCGAACAGGCCATCGCCGCCAACGACACCGCTGGGATCGTGGCCGTCGCCAGACGTTGGTTTCACACGCCAGCGGGATACCGTGCCACGCTGCTGGCCGCGATCGAGTCGCTCGAGGCGAACCAGCCCCTGGCAGCGGCTGCCTGGCTTGATCGGCTCGCGTCGGTCGATGGGGCCGCCGCCTTCGAGCCCACGCTCTCGATCATGCGGGCCATCGCGTGGCTGCGGGCAGGGGACCGTGCCGCAGCAGCCGCCATCGTCGAGCAGGCACGCGTTAGCGGCAGGACCGTGGTGCGCATCGCCGGCAAGGATGTCACGGTCTCGTTTCCCGCCGGCGGCGGCCTCGCCTGGCTGACGGCGCTCGTTGGCGAGCCGAAGAGCAGGCCCGGCCGCCATGCTGGCGACTGGGCGATGCACCGCGGCGATCCTGCCCGGAATGGGGTCACGGCGGCATCGTGTCCACTGCTGGCGCCGCGGTATCGCGTGCCGCTGGCACGCCACCCTGAGGAATCTCGACTGCTCGATGCCCAGCGGCGCCTCCGTGCCGACCAGGAGATCGCCGTTCTGCCTGCTGGCGCGCCCCTGGCGATCAACGGCATGATCCTGGCGCACACCACGATGGGACTGTTGGCAGTCGACTTCGAGACTGGGAAGCGGGTCTGGCTGCAGGCCGGTTCCGGTGCCGCGCCACTGCAGTCCGCCGTGGCCAGCGGCGATGCCGCCACCGATGGGCCCGATGCCGACGCGGGCGGCTCGTTCAACAGCGTCTTCGAGGATGCCACCAGCGGGATCATGGCGAGCGATGGTCGGCTGGTATTCGTGGTCGAGAGCCATCCCGATGCCGTCTCACCGCCACCGGCCGGGGGCATGAACTTTCGGCCGGCGTTTCGGCCGGCGGGCGGGGGCCTGCATGGAAGCGGCGGATGGAAGGGGGGCAATGCACTTGCTGCCTACGACGTCGCCGATCGTGGCGCCTTGCGATGGCGGCTTCCCGCCCGCGGCGGTGCCGGCGACGGGAACGCTGGTCCCGCGACCACAACCGCCTGGTATCTCGGCGCTCCGTTGCCCGTGGGCGAGCAGCTCCTCGTGCTCGTCGAGGAGAAGGGGGAGATCCGGCTCGACGTGCTCGATGCCGATACCGGTCGGCTGGAGTGGTCGCAGCCGTTCGCCGAGGTCGACGAGGATCGGGCGATCGACAGTCGTGACAGCCATGCCCGGCGGCTCGCCGGACTGTCGCCAGCGCTCTCCGAAGGGGTGCTCGTCTGCCCGACCGGCGCCGGTGCCGTGGTCGCCGTTGACCTCGCCACCCGCACGCTGCTGTGGGCCAATGAATATCCGCAGCCGCGTCAGGCGGGCGTGACGGTGCTCCCCAACGGGATTCGCGTGCAGCGGAATGGGATCGCGGGGCCGGGGTTCGGCGGGGATGGCGGCCGGGAGCAACGCGTGGGCCAATGGATCGATTCCACGCCGATCGTGTCGGGCGGTCGCGTGCTGCTGACGCCAGGAGAGTCGCAGGATCTCCACTGTCTCGACCTGCGGCGGGGCACGACCGTCTGGCGGCTCCCACGCAAGGATCGGCTCTATGTGGCCGGGGTGGTCGACGGCCGGGCCATCGTCGTCGGCCGACGGGGCGTGGAGGCCCTCGACATGACGAACGGCCGCCCGGTCTGGCAACGGCCCTTGGGAGCCGACCATGGCAGCCCGAGCGGACGCGGCATTCTCACGGTGAACCGACTCTTCCTGCCGCTCGATACGCCTGAGGTGCTGGAACTCGATCTGGCCGATGGTCGTATTGCCAGCCGTTCGGCCGCCCGCGGCAACGCGGTGCCCGGCAACCTGCTGGCCTATCGCGGCGAGGTGATCTCCCAGGGGGGCGACTCACTCGACGTGTTCCATCAGTCGGCAGCCCTCGACTCACGGATCGAAACGGCACTGAAGACCGATGCGCATGACGCGTGGGCGCTCTTGTGGCGCGGCCAGTTGGACCTCGATCAGGGCCGGATCGTGAATGGCATCGCTGCAGTTCGGGAGGCCCATGCGTTGCAGCCGAGCCGCGTGCCCGCCAGTGTCGTGGCCGCCGCGCTGCTGTTTGCATTGCAGCGAGACTTCGCCCAGGCGTCGCCGCTGTGGCGCGAGGCCGTAGCCTTGAGCGCTTCCCCGGCGACGGCCATCGTCGCCTTGCGGGCCACCGTCGATGGATTTCTTCGCTCAGGCGATCTGCCTCAGGCCTGGGAGGCCATGCAGCAGTTGCTGGCACAAGCTGACACCGCCGCAACGGGGCCGACCCTTGAGAATGGACAGCTGGTCGAGCCGCATGCCGCCGCCGACGGCTTGGCTGGGGAAGGTCTGGTTGTCGACGGCATCGATCCTCACCTGTCCGTCGCTCCGGCACGCTGGATTCAGGGGCGGCTCGCCGAACTATTTGCGAAGGCGGAACCTCCGCTGCGGGCTGAGCTCGATGCGTTTGCCGCGCGGGAGTCGGCCGCGGCGCTGGCCGCCGCAGGCCCCACAGCCGACCGTGTGCCGCGACTCCGAGGGTTTATCGAACGGTTCGGCAGGCACGAACGCGCCCTTGAAGCCCGTCGGCACTTGGCCGAGGCACTGGCCGAAACGATCGAGGCCGGCCCGTCGGGCGACGAAAGTCGCGGACTGGTGGTCGAACGCGACTTCGTGCTCCTCGAACTCGCCCGCGTCGGCGAGGCCGCCGATCGTGCGCGCGCCGCTGCGACGCTCGCCGACATCAGGACCCGGTTCGCTGGCGCAGCTCCGCAGGATGGCGCAGCTCCGCAGGGCGGCGGCGGAGAGGCCGAGGCCTGGCCGATCGGGAGGATCGTCCAGCGACGCGGAGCGGTAGCCCGGAGCAGCGGCCTTGAGCAGCGGCAGGCGGACGAACTGCGGTTCGTGCGGTCGAGGCTGATGAACATCCCCGTGACGGCCAGTGCCGATTCGTTCCTGCCCGGCCTCGAGCTCGCGTTCGATCAGCATCAGCAGTCGGGAATCATGGCCACCGATGGATATGGCAGGACGATCGGCGATCCATTCGCGGTCAGGTCGCGGCCCGATGCCGCGCGGCTGATGCCGATGTTCCAGCCCGGCGGCATGGACGAGGCCACGGTCCTCGGGCGGGTCGTGTTCATCCGCGGTGGCGCAGGAGTCGCGGCCTTCGAAATGGCGGGGGCAGGGCAGGGGGACGGGAAGAACCGCCCGCTCTGGCTGCTTCCGGACAAGTCTGATCCGACGGGCGAGACGCGGGCCGTCGGGTTTGTCATGAGCATCGGCGGCAGTAGAACCGCCCGCC
>CANHYS010000317.1 GCA_947464585.1 Planctomycetaceae bacterium
AGGCGGTTGGCCCCACCGCTGGCCTGATTGGCATCGGAATCCTGGGGGTCGGCCTGCTGGCCGTGCTTCTGCCGACAGGATCGCTGCAGCGTTCCATGGCGCACGACAATCCTTGGTCGCCGTTGGTGATGACGAGTATCGCGATCCCTGCATACGCGACACCGATGACCGCCATGAGCCAGCTGGGATCGATGTTCCAGCACGGGAATTCCATTGGTGCAGCCTTCATCCTCCTCGCGTTCGGCGCCGGCATGAACCTGGGACTCATGGCCTGGATGGGGTTGAACTATGGCTGGCGCAAGCTGGCCGTCTGGTTCGGGCTCATGCTCGTGGTGGTTGTCGCGCTGTCATACGGTATCGAGCGACCGCTCTATCCCCGCGACGTCGAGCCGGCCGGACACACTCATGCCTTCGACGGTTACTGTGCGCCGTTTGCTCATGACAGCGTGCCGACCGGAGGGTATCCGGCCGAAATCATTCGAAGGGTGCGGCTCGAGACGCAGCCACATGAATGGTTCGGGGCCGGCGTGCTGGCTTTTCTGGTGACGATCGGCGGGCTGCTTCGCGTCGCCGACCCAAACCGGCGAATCGATGCGTGGCTGGTCCGGCGGACCGCCGTGGTCGATGCGCGAACCTCGCCACGGTATGACATGGAGGTTCCGGGTCCGGTCCTGGCACTGGTCGGACTCGCTGGGATCGTGGCCATGAGCGTCGTCGGGTGCTATGCCTATTACCCACCGGCCAGCGAAGTTCTCGAGGAGCTTTCGGTCGCGCGGACGGAAGCAGCTTCGGCCGCCATCAGTGGCAATCGGGAGCATGCTCTTCACTGGATACCGGTCTGCGAGGGCTGGAACCGACGCCTTGTCGTCGGCACCTACCTGCGGCGTTGGAAGGTCAGTGAGTACCACCTCATGAAGTCGCGACTGCTCCAGGATCGGCTCGAGGAATTGGAGCACGCCGTCGAGGATGGAGACGGTCCTGACGAGATTCGCGTGCACGCGCTCGCTGCGGCTCGTGCGTTCACGCTGCTGTCGCAGGCCTATCGCTCAGAACCGCTTGAGTGAGCCGTCTTTCGTCGGCGTCACGGGCGTGGCACGGTTGCCAAACACGCTGCGGTCGAGTGGGCCCCAGTGACGCGAGTCGCGGCTGCCAGACGGAAAATCGCCGAGCACGAAGAAGGCGTCGGGACCGAGTCGCCACTCCGCCATGCCATCGGCAGCCGACCGATGGAGAATGTCACGCCACACGGCCATGCGTTCGATCATGGCGTCGGCAGCGCCGCAGCTCATTGGGCTGCCAGCCGAGGTGAGGCCGAGACCAAGGCTTGGTGGAGTGTCATCGGTGTCGCTGGTGACGTTGTCCGGCCAAGGGTGAACAACGTCCCACGCCACGGGTGCCTGCGGCGGCAGGCAGAACCGAGCACGTTCCTGCCGACCATCGGTAATCGCGATCGGCCACGCTGCGCCGACCACGTGGCCGTCGAGCCGGCCGGCAACCACGGCATAGCGGCCGCTCGCCTTGAGTCGCCACGGCACGACGAATCCGCCGACGCGGGCCAGCACACGCACGGCCGCATGGTCAGCTGGCGACTCAGGGAGATGAATCACCGCCGCCAGCCCGACGTCGCGCACGGGGAAGAGCATGCGCCGCTCCTCGGGGGCGAATGCTGCATCGTCGAGCACCGTCGACAGCGAGACGGTTCTCTGCCACCGGCCATCGGCGGCGTCAGCGGATGCCGCCACGATCGTCGCCTCGTTCACGGCCGATGCCAACTCGGCGAGCAGAGGCGGCGGCTTGAGAACCGTCCGGCCACCGATGGCCAGATCGCCGTCCCGGATCGAGACGGTTTCTCCAGGCAGCCCGACGACCCGTTTGATGGCAGGCGAGCCATCGGGCGACGTGAGAATCCATCGTTCATGCCGCCGCGGCTGCCGCGCACGGTCGAGCGAAGGAAACCAGCCGGTGGTGACGACATCGCCCGGCAGCAGCCCGGGCCCCATCGACAGGCCATCGACCTCATACCGGCTTGGCGGCGCCAACACCGCCAAGCCGCACAGAATCACCACGACGGACGCCACGACGCACGTCGCGACTCGATTCATCCCACGGTGACCCACTGGTGGCTCTTGGCACTGGCCAGGACCGCGTCGCAGACCTTCTGGGTCTCGAGCGCGTCGCGGAAGGTGGGCCGGGCGGGCTGCTTCTTCGCGTAGGCCTCGAGGAAGTCAGCCACCTGATGAACGAAGCTGTGCTCGTAGCCGATCGCGAGGCCGGGCACCCACCACTTGTCCATGTAGGGGTGATCACTATCGGTCACATGGACGCTCTTCCAGCCCCGCATCGGGCCCTCATCCTTGTAATCAAACACCTGCAGCCGGTGAAGATCATGGAGATCCCACTTCAGGCTCATGTTCTCGCCGTTGATCTCGAACGTGTAGAGCGCCTTGTGGCCGCGGGCATAGCGGGTGCTTTCGAAGAGGCCGAGCGATCCGTTTGTGAAGTGGCAGAGGAAGGAGCAGGCGTCGTCGATGCCCACCTTTTCGACCTTGCCCGTGAGTTGGTGCTTCCGCTCCTTCACGAACGTCTCGGTCATGGCGGTGACGTCGGAAACCTGTCCATTGAGCCAGATCGCCGTGTCGATGCAGTGGGCGAGCAGGTCGCCTGTCACGCCTGAGCCGGCGGCGGCGGCGTCGAGCCGCCAGAGGGCCGCGCCACCCTGCGGTAGGTCGGCGTTGATCGTCCAGTCCTGGAGAAAATTGGCCCGGTAGTGGAAGATCCGGCCGAGCTTGCCACTGTCGATGATGTTCTTCGCGAACGTTACCGCCGGGATGCGACGGTAGTTGTACCAGACGGTGTTCGGCACGCCCGCCTTCTCGACGGCGGCGCACATCTTCTCACCCTCGGCCACGTCCATCGACAGCGGCTTCTCGCAGAGGATCGCCTTGCCGTGCTTGGCCGCCTCGATGGCGATCTCGGCGTGCAGGTTGTTCGGGGTGCAGATGTCGATGGCGTCGATGTCATCGGCGGCGACGAGCTTGCGCCAGTCGGTCTCGACTCGCTTGTAGCCCCAGCGGTCGGCGAAGGCTTTTGCCTTCTCTGGATCGCGGGCCGCGACCGCCTGCAGCACCGGCAGGTATTCCAGGTCGAAAAAGTCCTTCACGCGGTTGTAGCCGTTGGAGTGGGCGCGGCCCATGAAGCCGTAGCCGATCATGCCGATGCGGAGGGGTTTTGCCATGGTGTGGTTACCTCTTGAAAAGCGGGTGAACGTCGAAATGAGAAAGGCAGTATGAATCTCGTACGGATTGTCGCCGGGACGGCAGAAGTCTCGTCGCGGAGGCCGCGGAACCCGCGCGGCCTATGCTCCTCGAGTTTCCGCCGATCCCGTCGCTCAGCATCGGGAGTGGCTTTGCCTCCAGAGGCTGTTTCCTAGTGCTTTGGAAAAGTGCGTTGGAAATGGTGAGTACGTTCTGTGTCACGCCCAGCCGTGGGCGTCTCGGACGGCGATCATGGTCTTCAGGATGGTGTTCCAGGTGGCTGGGTTTTCGAGGGTCGAGTTCGGGAACATGCAGCCGTCCCAGCAGATGTGCTGGATGCCACGCTTGGCAGCACCCTCGAGCCAGTAGCCCGAGCACTTTACGATGTCGAGCTTGCCGTTTGGATCATCGGCACGGCAGTGCTTGCCTGTCTTGTCGTGCGAGCCGGCGCCGTGGACCTCTCCGTCGTTCTGGGCAACGTGGAAGTCGATCGTCCACGGCCGGAGCTTGTCGGTCATCTGTTTGTAGGCAGCGTAGAACTCAGCCTCCGAGTAGCCCGGCTTCACGAGCGCATATTCAGGCGCGTTGTAGCCGAGCAGGTAGAGGTAGGTGTGGGCCAGATCGGCCTGGAAGCCGAGCGTGTCGGGCATGCCGACCTCTTCAAGCAGGTCGAGGATGTCCTTCCAGGAGTGCATGCCGGCCCAGCAGATCTCTCCTTCGGCGGCGAGCCGCTGGCCGTTGTCGTGGGCGATCTTCGCCGCTTCGCGGAACGTTTCGGCGATCTTCGCCGTGTTGGCCTTGGGATTCTCCCGCCACTTGTTCACGCCAAACTCCGCCGAGTC
>CANHYS010000318.1 GCA_947464585.1 Planctomycetaceae bacterium
GTTCACCGCGGATCGCAGTCATCCGGGGATCGACGGGCCGCGGCACTGGCTGCGGTCGAGCCCCGACGGCCAGCTCGTGAGTTTTACCTATGAAGACGCGGTACTGGATGCGTCCCCAGAGACCGGGGTGGGACAAGCCGCACCGCGCGAGAAAAACCTTCGCGGCATCGGCGTGAGCGTGTGCGGAAAGCCGGTGCAGGTACCGCGGACGCACCCGCGGAATCACGACGGCACGGCGTTCACCTCGCTCGTGACGCGACTCACGGACGATCCAACGCCCGGCAGTGACGAGATCTCAAAGGCGTTCGAGGAGGGGTGGATCGGCGCGCACGGCTACCTTCGGCCCGACGGCACGCGGCAGCGGTATGCGCTGGCATTTCAGGGGCATGTCGTCGTGCATGACGCCGCGTTCGGCGGGCTGCGGACAGTCAGCGAGGTCTTTCTTTGCGACCTGCCGGACGATCCGGCGTCGCTTGCCGTCGCGGGTGAAAAGCCCCTCGCGGGTACGCCCACGTCGAGACCTTCGCCGCCCCGCGGCGTGATCCAGCGGCGGATCACGTTCACCGCGGATCGCAGTCATCCGGGGATCGACGGGCCGCGGCACTGGCTGCGGTCGAGCCCCGACGGATCGCGGATCGCGTGCTTGATGCGCGATGAAAGCGGTATCGTGCAGATCTTTACCGTCAGCCCAACTGGTGGTGAGTCAGTGCAGGTGACGCACGACGAGTGGAGCGTGGCGAGCAGCTTCGGCTGGAGTCCCGACGGCCGGCGGATCGCGTATGTCGCCGACTCGAGTGTGTTCGTCGTCGATGTGGCCAGCGGCGTGAGCACGCGGCTCACCGACCGCACGATCGCCGCCCCGCCGCGGCCGGAGGCGTGTGTGTTTTCCCCCGATGGCCGGCGGATTGCCTTCATGCGGAGCGTGGCCGGCCGCGGCACGCAGCCTGACGACCAGGCGGCCGTCCTGCACAACCAGATCTTCGTCGTCGACGTGCCGGCGTGATGCCGGTACGGATGGTCGACGAACCGCGGCTGGGAACGGCCTTGCCTCGCGGCCGTCGCGCCGTCGATACTCTTGGTTCATCCGGCACCGTGGTTAACCCGGCACTCTGGTTTTCCCCGGCTGAAACCGGCTGCCCCCGATTCCAATTTATCTCGGTCCATCACCATGCCCACCGTTCGTTTTGCCGATGGCGTCGTCAGTGAGTTTCCCCAGGCCGCTCGCGTGGGCGATGTCATCCCGGAAGCGATCAAGAGGGGCCCGCGGAAACAGCGGCCAATCGCCGCCCTGTTGAACGGCCAGGCCGTAGGGCTCGACGCACCGCTGCCTGCCACGGGCGAGGCCGCGGTCGAATGGCTTCCCGCCGGGGATCCGCGGGCGCTGCCCGTGATGCGGCACTCGGCCGCCCACATCATGGCCCGCGCGGTGACGCGGCTATTTCCTGACGTCGAGCTGGCGTTCGGCCCCACCGTTGGCGAAGGCTTTTACTACGACATGCGGGCGGGCCGGCCGATCACCGACGACGACCTGCCGCTGATCGAGGCCGAGATGAAGAAGATCATCGAGGCTGACGAGGCGTTCGAGCGGGTGGAGGTGCCGCGGGAGAAGGCCGTGGAGATCGTCCGCGATCTCAAGCAGCCGTTGAAGGTCGAGCACATCGAGACCGGCCTGGCCGCCTATCCGACCCTGTCGTTCTACCGACAGGGAGAATTCGTCGACCTCTGCCGCGGTCCCCACGTGACGAGCCCCGGTTGCATCGGCGCTTTCAAGCTCACGAACATCGCCGGTGCCTACTGGAAGGGGGACGCCAACAACGCCCAGCTCCAACGGCTCTACGGCACCGCCTGGTTCACGCAGGCGGATCTCGATGCGCATCTGGCCAATCTGGAAGAAGCCCGCCGCCGCGACCATCGGGTGCTCGGCAAGCAGCTCGACCTCTTCACGACGAGCCCCTTGGTCGGCTCCGGGCTCGTGCTCTGGATGCCGAAGGGCGCTGTGCTCCGCGGAGTGCTCGAATCGTTCGTCCGCGACGAGCTGGCCGCGCGGGGCTACCAGCCGGTCTACACTCCGCACATCGGCAAGGTCGATCTCTACAAGATCTCCGGCCACTATCCCTACTACGCCGACAGCCAGTTCAAGCCGATCGTCATGAGCGACGACGAGCAGTATCTGCTGAAACCGATGAACTGCCCGCACCACACGATGATCTACAAGGCCCGGCCGCGGAGCTACAAGGAGTTGCCGCTGCGTCTGGCCGAGTTTGGCACGGTGTACCGCTACGAGCAGTCGGGCGAGTTGGGCGGCATGACGCGGGTCCGTGGCTTTACTCAAGACGACGCCCACATCTTCTGCACCCACGAGCAGGTCGAACATGAGGTGGAGGGCTGCATCGACTTCACGCTGAAGGTGCTCGAGAGCCTCGCCTTCGACAACTTCCGCGTGCGGCTCGGCTTCCGTGACCCCAAGAGCGACAAATACGTCGGCCCGCCGGCCCGATGGGACGAGGCCGAAGCGGCAATCGAGCGCGTGGCCCGTCGCATGAACCTCCCGGGCTGCGAGCCCGAGCCGGGCGAGGCGGCCTTCTACGGTCCGAAGATCGACTTCGTGGTGCACGACTCGCTCGGCCGCGAGTGGCAGCTGGGCACCGTGCAGCTCGACTACAACCTGCCGAGCGCCGAACGGTTCGACCTCGAATACATCGGTGCCGACAACGCGAAGCACCAGCCGGTGATGATCCACCGCGCGCCGCTGGGCAGCATGGAGCGATTCGTGGGCGTGCTGATCGAGCACTTCGCCGGGGCGTTTCCCTTGTGGCTGGCCCCCGAGCAGGTTCGCGTGCTCCCCGTGAGTGAAAAGAGCGAGGCCTATGCGAAGCAGGTGCAGGCCCGGTTCGAGGCGGCGGGGCTCCGCGTGGGGATCGACCTGGCCGCGGAAAAACTCGGCGCGAAGGTGCGGACGGCGCAGCTCGAGATGATTCCAGTGATGATCGTCTGCGGCCCGCGGGACGAGGCGGCCGGCACGGTGAGCCTCCGCGACCGAATCGACGGCGATGTCGGTGCGATGAGCCTGGAGGCCGCGGTCGAGCGGCTCCGCGATGAAAACGCCCGCCGCGCGGTCCGTCACAAGCCGAAGCCGCTCACGGTGGCCAGTTCGGGTGGCGGAGGCGCCAGCGAGGATTATTGATCGCACCTCATGCCACGCTTCGCGGTTCTCGAACACACAGGCGCCCCGGACGATCCCGCCGGGCGGCACTTTGACCTGTTGCTGGAGGCGGGCCCAGCCTGCCGCACCTGGCGGCTTTTGTCGCTGCCGACGGCTGACGGACACGCGGTGGTCGCGATGGAACTGCCACCCCACCGGCTCGTCTGGCTCGATCGACTGGCGGGGGAAGTTTCGGGCGGCCGTGGCTTTGCGCGGCGTGTCGATGCCGGCGGCTACGACCTGCTCTCCTGCGACGCTGACGACATGGCCACGGCCACGGTGATCGTGCTCACACTCGCCGGCGCGACGATCGCCGGCCGCCTGCGGCTGGAGTCGGTGGGCGACGGCTGGGCGGTGCGGCTGGGATGACACGGCCCGGGGCCATCCGATCCTCGGGGTGGGAGTATGATGGAGGGGTGAGTTGGTCAGCCTCCAGGCCCCCAGGAATGATTCCCGATGAAACCCCGTGAAGTGCTCGCGATGTGCCGCGAGAAGGAAGTGAAGGCGGTCGATCTGCGGTTTGCCGATTTCCTCGGCGCCTGGCAGCACTTCACGATTCCCGTCGGCAAGCTCGAGGAGGACACCTTCGACGACGGTCTCGGCTTCGACGGCTCGAGCATCCGCGGCTGGCAGGCGATCAACGAGAGCGACATGCTGCTCGTGCCGGTGCCCGATTCGGCCTTCGTCGATCCATTCGCACAGATCCCCACGCTCGTGATGGTCTGCAACGTGCAGGATCCGATCACGCGGGAGGACTATTCCCGCGACCCCCGCAACGTGGCCCGCAAGGCGGTCAACTATCTGAAGAGCACCGGCATCGCCGACACCTGCTTCATCGGACCCGAGGCCGAGTTCTTCGTGTTCGATGACGTGCGGTTCGATCAGA
>CANHYS010000319.1 GCA_947464585.1 Planctomycetaceae bacterium
GCCCGCGACGACCGCACGCTCACGCTCGTCACGCCCACCGACCGCCACGTGATCGCTGCCGAGGACATCGACGATGTCACCATCACGCAGCAGTCACCGATGCCGGAGGGAATGCTCGACCAGCTATCCGCCGACGCCATCCGTGACCTGATCGGCTACCTGATGCAGCCCGCCCAGGTGCCACTGCCGTAGCGTGGCCCAACAGACCGCTCCTTACTTCAGCGGCTGCTCTTTTTGATCGCCCGGGGCGGCGGCCGTTCGCGGCGAGGCGATGGAATGGAGCTTCGCCGCCACGACACCCCGCAGCGCCCCGTCCCACCACGCATCAAGCGCGTCCTGCAGACCGGCCACGGCGTCGTCGTGCTGCTCGTGGGCCTTGAGCGCGTGCACCAGCGGCAGGAGGATCTCCGAATCGCCGCAGGCAGCCCGGCCAATCTCGCGGGCCGCCGCATCATCGAGCGCACGCATGAGTGACACGCAGCAGACATCGAGACCATAGGGTCCGATGGCCGCCAGCAGCGGATGGCAGTCGGTGTGGAAGGCCACCGTCGAAAGCCTCTCCTGACCCCGGCGGGCCAGAGACGCCGCCACCAGCGGGACGGTCGTCAGCGACGAGGCGCTGACATGGGCCAGCGGACCATGCTCCTCGGATGTCATGAACTCAGCCATCTCATCGAGTATCGCGGGGTCGCCCACCATCGCGCAGGCCCCCGCACGAGCCAGCGCCGCCGGCCATGAATCGCGGCCACAATGCTCCTCCGTGAGTCGCCAGATGACTGCCGCCACATGCCGGGTGACCGCCTTCTGCGCGGCGGCGGCGGTGGTCGGCTCGTCATCGCTCGGAATGTCGAGCGGTTCCAGGTCTGACTCTCCGGCAGCACGACCGTCAGACGGATGGCCCGCCGACGCGGTCGCGAGCATCCGGTCGCATCTGTCAAATCCGCCGTCCTCGCGGCAGCGATGAATCAGGTCGATCACATGCCCGAGCCGGCCTTCCCAGGCGGACCGAGCGTCCCCGCGGAGGCCCGCCGCATCCGCGATCCGGCCGCAGGCGGTGGCAACGTCGCCCGACAGGAGAAACTCGACCGCCGATACCACGGGGGCGTCAGCGCGGAACATGTTCGGACCGGCCGCCGCGCGAAGTTCATTCACCGCCGCGTCGAGCGATCCAGGTTTCACCTGCAGCGACACCTCGCAGCCAGCGACGGCCAGGCCGAGCGGACGCCCCGACGTGGCATCGAACCGGCTTATCGCACCACCGGCATTGATCACCATCGTGTCTCCTTCGAAACAGACCTCCGGATTGTCTTCGTGCACGAAGGCGAGGCAGGCGACCGGTTCGATCGACATCGCAACCGCCACTCCCGCTGGCTTCCCTTCCGTGGCGTTCCCGATGGAACCGGCCAGAGACAGATTGCGTCTGAACTTTGGCGGTTCCTTGCCGACTGGCTTGTCTCGCACAAGCGACAGCCCGACGTTCACCAGGCACCACGCGTGTGGCGACAGCGGAATCTCGAGCCGCCCACCACCGCCAGCCGGCAGGAGGCTCACGTCTGTGTGGCCGACCGCCAGTCCGCAGGCCCGATCGCCGTCGGGCAACGCCGTGAGCAGGAGGCCATCGGTTGGCGAGACGATCAGCCTCACCGATTCGGTCGTGCCGGTGGTGGCATCGCCCGCTGGACGGATGCCTTCCAGCACGAGATCGTCGCCACGGCCAATCGCCTCCACGATCCACTCGTGAAAGCGGAGCATCGTGGCCTCCTCTCGGGAGAGCGGCTGCGACAGGGGCGTGGCGGCGGAGTATTCCTTGAGACTGAACCTGGCCACAGCCGCACCAGGATCGGTGGGATCACCGCGAAACTCGACCTCATGCCGAACAAAGCGGCCCGAACTCCGCAGGCGGTCGCGCCAGGCGAGTCGATCGCGGTCGTTGACGGGCTCGCCGATTTTCAGGCCCAGATATGCGATGAGTTCGCGCTCTGTCGTCCGGCACTCCGGCGGCAGCTCGATGCGTTGCAGCACAGCCTTCGGCGGCAGATCGTGGATCGCCACCACGAGGTCGATGGTGCTGTCGGCGGGCTTGAGCGTGATGTCGACCGGGCCACGGCGGGCGCGCGAACCATCCGTGGATGATGAACGGGTCGCGGAGCCGGCGCCGCGGGCCAGTTTCGCAACCAAACGCCGATCGTGTGCCGGCGGAGCCACTGAGAGATACCCCTCGTCGCGAAGGAACCGAACCACTTCGGCATGGATGTGGTGGATCGCGACGGCATCACACGTGGCCGGACCGGCTGGGTTCCAGGCCGGCTGTTCAAGCGTGGCACGACGACCGTCGGCGGCCACCCAGATGGTCGTGGTGGTCCCATCCGGCCGGTTGATCGACCGCGGTGCAGCGTCCCGGGGCGGCTGCCGCTCGGAGAGGAACCTCACCAGCCTCGCACTCATTTCGTCGGGCAGCCCAGCGACCTCGATCTTCCCCGCCTCGAACCTCGGTCCCTCGACCACGTCGAGCACGAGCCGCTCGACTCCGTCGGATGACTCCACGACGGCATGCACCTGAGCCTCGGCGAACCCTGCACGCTGCAATGCGAGCGTCGCCTTACGGACAACCGCCGCCATGAACACATCACGCGACGCGTGGGGACGCGACAGCCACACGACGTCGGTGTCTTCACGTAATGGCTGCCGCAGCTGCTCGGCATCGATCTGAGTCGTGCCGCGGACGACGAGCCGGTCGGCCGCCCCGAGGCTACCAACCTGATCGGCCAAAGCCACGCTCGTGCCGCCCGTGACGATGATCCCCCACGCGAGGATCGCCGCGCGGACGGCCCTCCCGAAGCAATGACGCTGATCACGGACGCAACACATGGCAGGCCTGTCTCCGGAGGGCTGTGGGCCGCGGGGGGGCGGACCATAGCAGCCGGGCGACCAGCGAGAAATGTCGAACCGAGCCTGTCCCCCTCGAATCTCTCCGCCTCACGGCCTGCTGAAACAACGGCAAAAAGGGCTCACACCCGCGAAAACGCACGGAATTCCATGCCGGCGGCCGAGCACCGCGCTGCCGTTCCTTGCCGCGTCCGGCGGACCGTTCCTACCGTTTCGAGCCTCGGGAAGGGCTACCCGCGTCTGGGTCGCCTCGTGTTTGCCCCGAGTTTCACAGAGGGTTTTCTACTATGACTGGCAAGTTTTTGATTCGTTCGGTCGGCGTGCTCACCTGTCTGGCAGTGATCGGGGCTGGCTGGGACGCCGAGGCGGGCTGGAGACGGCATCACCATCGCAGGGCAGCCTGCTGTGAGCCCGTCTGTTGTGAGCCCGTCGTCTACGAGACCGTCTGCTGCGAGCCGGCCCCTGCGCCCATCTGCTGCGAGCCCGTGCGCGAGACCGTGTGCTGCGATACCGTGAT
Source organism: Planctomycetaceae bacterium (assembly GCA_947464585.1). The sequence continues at coordinate 3,404 of CANHYS010000319.1, forward strand.
CGTGGTGCCCGCAATCGCCTGCTGCTCAAGCTCCATCGTCGTGGCCGAGAAGGCTCTGCCGAGCGGCCAAATGTCGGTCGTGAAGCCAGCGCCGGTCATGAAGACGGAGTCCGGCCAGCAGGCAAACGCTGTCCGTGGCACAACGACGAAGGCCGTGTCACTGAAGCGTTAAGCTGTCTCGCAAGTCCCACCATTCACTCCCGCGCGGAGACGCTGTCGTCAGCCCTCCGTGCGGGAGTTTTTCATCCTGGCATTTTGAACCCAAAGGAAATGCCAGATGAAATCTCGGAGGACATCGCACTCGCGGCTTCAATAGTCGGCAGCGGGTGGGGGCTCGGAGGAGAGTTGGATCAGAAACTCATTCGGACCTTCCGCCGTCACCTCGGCCGTCAGGCCGGAAGTGCGTTCATCGGCAAACCGCGGGGGCAGGACGTTGATCATCTCCGGCATCCCAGGAAAAGCGGAACAGCCCATGAACGGATTCATGCTGGCGGAATCCATCTGGTCACTTCCGGTTCCTGATTCGATCGCCGAATCCAACCACGGAGGAACGGTCCCGAGATCGAGGGCTGAATGCAGGCCTGAGCCGGCGAGCATCCGTCCGGTCGGCACCAATCGCTCAACCTTGATCGAATGCCTGCCAGCCACGGCGCCGTCGCCATGCGA
>CANHYS010000320.1 GCA_947464585.1 Planctomycetaceae bacterium
ACAAAAACGACTTCCGCGAGCCGGGTGAGACTTGAGGATCGTGCCCCTCGCCGCGGACCATGATCTCGGCCGAGGCGCCGTTGTCGCTGGCAAAGAGCACGAGCGTGTCGTCGAGCGCCCCCATGGTCTCGAGCTGCGCGACAATCCGACCGACCTGCTGGTCCATGCTGTCGATCATCGCCGCATGGATCGCCATCTTGTCGATCTGAAAGTCTCGCTGCATGGGCGAGAGTTCCTCCCACGGAAGCGGCCGGTTCACCTCACCTGCCCCGAGAAGCTCAAGCGCGTCGGGCTTGTGATACGGTGGGCCGATCTCCCGTTCCATCGCCGCCGGGGCGGTCGTCACAATGCCCAGTGTCTTGAGCCGCGCGGTCCTGGCCTCTTGCACGGCATTCCACCCGGCCCGGTAGCGGTCGCGGTATTTCGCGACGAGTTCCGGCGGTGCCTGCAGCGGGAAGTGGGGCGCCGTGAAGGGCACATAGTGGAAGAACGGTTTTCCCGCATGGTCCCGCGCGTGATCGGCGAGGCACTTCACGGCGTGGTCACCGATCGCCGTGGTGGCATAGAACTCATCGGGAGCCGACACCTGCCGGCCGTCCTCGACGACGCCGGCGGCGGAAAAATAGTTGTTGTCCCCATTTGTCACGTCGAGCGACCGCGCAAAACCGTGCGACCGTGGGTCGCCGTCGACATGCCACTTGCCGGAGTGATAGGAGTGATAGCCGGCCGGTGCGAGCAGCTCCGGAAGGAGCCGCGCCCAAGCGGGCCGCGTTCCCTTCCCATCCCTGCCTTCCGGCAGGGCATCGCGGCGGATCGCCTGCGGATAGTAGCCGGTGAGCAGCGCACCACGGGTCGGCCAGCAGCGGGCGGTGTTGTAGCCTTGCGTGAACCGCAGGCCACCGGCGGCCAAGCGATCAAGATGGGGCGTGTCGATCTCACCGCCATACGAGCCCAGGTCGGAAAAGCCGAGGTCGTCGGCGAGGATCACGACCACGTTCGGCGGCGCGGCCTTCGCAACGGGCATCGCGACCGCCACCGCAAGGAGCGCTGCCGTCATGCACCAGAAGGCAAGGCGACTCGCCGGGATCGACACGCTCATGGAACAGCTCCTCATGGAAGGGTGCGCCGCCGCAGCTCGGCATCGAGCAACTGCACCGTCGCGGCGTGCGCCGGATCGTCAGCCAGGTTCACGAGTTCGCGCGGATCGGTGTCGTGGTCGTAGAGCTGGCGGCCGGCGTTACCCTGGGGGCCGTCCCACGCCGTGTACCGCCACCGGCCGCTCCGCAGGCTCACGCCGCGATATTTACCCAGCTCGACTTCGGTGAACGCGGGCCTATCAGGAAAATCCTGCCGAGCCGCGTCATCCGCCCGGACCAGCGGCGCGAGGCTGCGGCCATCGACGCCGGCTGGCAGCGGCACGCCCGCCAGATCGCAGAGAGTCGGGCAGAGGTCGACCAGTTCCACGGTGTGCGTCGCCACGGCGGCACTTTGGCCACCCGGGGCGGCGATCACCAGCGGCACGCGGGCACTCTCCTCGAACAGACTCCGCTTCTGCCAGAGGCCGTGCTCGCCGAGGTGGTAGCCGTGATCGCTCGTGAAGACCACGATCGTGTTGTCGCGGAGTCCGAGGCGGTCGAGCGAGTCGAGCACGATCCCCGCCTGCGCATCGACGAACGAGACACTCGCGCGGTAGGCCTGCACCGCCTCGCGGCCCAGGTCACCGACGAGCCGTCGCTCCTCCGGCTTGCGGCTGACAAGCACCGGCGACGGCACGTGCTGATCGTGGTCGGCGGGCACTTTCGGCAGCTGCACACCGGTCAGCGGATGCTTTTCAAACCAGGGCTTCGGCGCCACGTAGGGCGTGTGTGGCCGGTAGAAGCCGACCGCCAGAAAGAACGGCGTCTGCGTTTTCGCAAACCCCTCGAGCAGTTCCACCGCCCGGGCCGCGGCGATACCGTCGGTCTGCTCCGTATCGGTGCCATCAGCCGCCAGCCAACTCACCGTGGCTCCATACTTGCCAGGCTCGAGCGAAAAGATCTGCGACTCGTCGGCCACGTCGCGACCCTTGGGATTGAAGACGGCATCCCAGCTGGGCGGATCGTCGAGGCCGGAGGTGCCGATCTGGCCCGGCACGCCGTAGTGGTAGAGCTTGCCGATCCGCTCGCTCCGCCAGCCTGCCTGTTTGAAAGCCTGCGGCAGCGTCACGACCGTGGCATCAACGTCGCGAAAGTGCTTCTGATTGTCGCGGACGGTCGTGTGGGCGGGCCGCCGGCCGGTGAGCAGGCTTGCGCGGCTGGGATTGCAGAGCGGATACTGGCAGTAGGCCCGCTCGAACCGCACGCCCCGCGCCGCGAGCCGGTCGATGTTGGGCGACTGCGCCGTCGCATCACCGTAGCACGAGAGCGCACAGCAGAGGTCATCGCAGATGACGAAGAGGACGTTCGGGCGAGCCTGAGTCGTGGGGGCTGCGCACACGGCCGGCCCTCCCTGGAAGGGTGCCACAACGACCACGCAACACACCGCCACCAGCCAGAACGCCCGCCCTCTCTTGGTCATCCTCGCTCACTCTTTCTCGAGTTCGGCGATCACCTTGGCGTAGGCCTCGGCCCGGGCCTCTGGCTTGAGTCCTCGCAGTTCCAGAAGCATCGGACGCAGCCCGGTGGCCCAGGCGGCACTCTTGGCGATCTTCGCATCGGCCCGTGCCCGCAGGTCGTCGGCATTTTTTCCAGTGGCGGCAGCAGCCGCAGCGACCACACTGCGCAGATATTCAGCCGCCTGCACGTCGGGATTCGGCGCCGCTTCGGCGTCGAACCGCTTGAGCGCCCAGGCAATGCCCTCGGCCGCATGCTTCGCGAACGCGGGATCCTTCCAGGTGGCGTCGTTGTGGCCGAAGTTCGTGTAGAAGACGCGGCCGCGGCCGTAGTCGCGGACCCACGACACCGGCACGTGCCAGGGCTCCTTGGGCGTGCTCGCCGCCATGTCGAGGCTGACGAGCACCCGGAGGTTGTCGGGCTTGTACCGCGGGTCGTACTGGTAGATCTCGTCCTTGAGCCGAAACCGCTCCGGATACATCGCCGTGAGCCGGTGGCCCGGCTCGTGCACCACGAAGCCGTGCTCACCGCCGGCGTTCCACGGGTGGCCGGCGAAATGGCCGCCGATCATCTCGCAGTAGGCGTCGGAGCTCTTCAGCGTGTCGCTGGCGGCATGAAAGCCGATGAACGCCTTGCCCGACTTGATCCATTCGAGGAAGCCGTTCAGATCCGGAATCGGCAGCTCACCTGTCGTGCTCGCGAAGATCACGCCATCGAACTGGGCGAGTGCCTCCGGCGCAAAGGCCTTGGCGAACTGCTCCTTCACCCCCTGCTGCCAGACCGCGTCGGCGGCTCGGAACGTTTCCTGCTCCGCCTTGAACGCATCTTCCTGTTTCTTCCAGTCGGCGTCGCTGGTGCCCTCGACACGCTTGATGGCCTTGGGCTGGGGCGGCCGGCCCGGCGGCATCCGCAGGAAGTCGAGGTGGAACAGACCACTGGTGCGACCGAGTTCCTCGAGCATCGGCTCGGCTGTATTGATTGAGTTGTGCCGGAAGCCGTTGGTCACCGTCACAGCCAAGAGCCGCGCCGGTTTTCCTGCGTCGGCGGCCCGTGCCACGGAGTGGCCGGTCGTCACCGCAAGTGAGAGGGCCACCACCACGAGCCACATCGGCCGGATCGAGCGAGGCTTCATCGAGCGATTGAGAGCAGCCATCATTTTTTTTCTCCAAGGCACCAGAGGGAATCATGTGTCCGCAGGAAGATCAGCCCATCGACGCAGACGGGCGTGGCCACGGTCATCTCATCGACGACTCCTTGGCCGAGGACTTTCCATTCTTTGAGGTCGTCTTTGATCTCAGTCGCGGTGTGCGCCGGCCAGGCAAGCACGCTCGACTCGCCGTCCTCGCGGGTCACGATCACCCGGTCAGCGACGATCACCGGCGACGCGCTGTAGGCATTGCGATTCTTGGGCAGTTCGGTCTTCACGAGTGTCTTGCCGGTAGCGGCGTCAAGACACTCAAGCTTCCCCTTGTCGGTG
>CANHYS010000321.1 GCA_947464585.1 Planctomycetaceae bacterium
ATCAGGCCATTGCCGCCCGGGGCGGCGACCCCCTGAATCGTGCCACACCACTGCAGATCCTCGGGTGATCGCCCGAAGGCGATGAGCCAGGTCGCATGCGGCAGGAACCCGGGCTTGTTGCGGATTTCCCGCATCAGCCGTCGACAGCCCTCGAAATTGCCCAGGCAGGGAAACACCAGCGCATCGATCTCGTCGCGAAACGAGCGGAACTTCGCCCTCGCATGGACATCGACCAGGGCCTCGTTCCAGGGCACAAACCGGTAGTCCGGCCGCATCGGGGCCGGATTCCGCTCCAGCGACAGATCCGCATCCATCCGAAACCGCTTGAAGTAGGTCGATTCCACGGCTTCGCTCCTGGGGCACTCGACAGGTTTCCCGAACTTAAGAATACGCTCTGTTTTGGTCAACGCGCCGGTTCTCGAGGATTGCGTTTTGTGGCCGCATCGGCTATCTTTTTGGTGGATCAAAAAATGTTTTTTGACAACCCAAAACCCCGTGCCCTCGCGGTGGCTGCCGCCGCTGCCATCGCGCTCGTGCTTCCAGCCGCACGGGCGGAGCCGCCGGCCGGAACTGTTGTCGCGACGACCACGGTCGTGGCCGATCTCGTGCGGCAGGTTGGCGGTGACCGGGTGGCCGTCGACTGCCTGATGGGGGCCGGCATCGATCCTCATTCCTACCGGGCGACGCCCCGCGATGCCGATCGTCTCGCCAGGGCCAAGCTCGTCGTCGCCTCGGGCCTGCACTTGGAGGGGAAGCTTTCCGAGTTGCTCTCCCGGCTGGCACGACGCGTGCCCGTGACCGCTGTTGCCGATACGCTGCCCCGCGACAAACTCCTGCCCGTGGCCGACAACCTTTACGACCCGCACGTGTGGTTCGATGCACGGCTCTGGAGCCTGTGCGTGCCCGCGGTCGTCGACGCTCTCGCGAAACTCGATCCTGACGGCCGCGCACACTACCAGGCCCGCGCGGCCGACTTCGTCGCCCGCCTCGAGGCGCTCGATGGAAGGCTGCGTGACCGCCTGGCGACGATTCCGAAGCAGCAGCGGGTGCTGGTCACGGCGCACGACGCCTTTCGCTACTTCGGCAGGGCGTATGACATCGAGGTGGTGGGAGTGCAAGGCACGAGCACGGAGAGCGAGGCAGGTCTCGCCGACATCAACCGGTTGGTCGAGCTGATCGTTTCGAAAGGGATCCCGGCCGTCTTCGTGGAGACGAGCGTGTCCGAACGCAATGTCGCGGCGCTGCGCGAGGGCGCGCAGGCCCGTGGGCACGCCGTCGCGATGGGTGGCCAGTTGTATTCCGATGCCCTTGGGGGGCCGGGGAGCGGCGCCGAGACCCTCGAAGAAGTGCTCGCGGCGAACGTCGAGACGATTCACGCCGGACTGACGGGAAAACGGTAGCGACATGCATCCGCCACTCGGTGAGCCGATCCCAAAGTCGATCCATGCGCCGATACTGGAATTCCACGATGTGACGGTCGCCTACGGTCGGCGGCCGGTGCTCTGGAATGTCGACCTGACGATCGACGAGCCCGGCTTGTTCGGCATCATCGGGCCCAACGGTGCCGGGAAGAGCACGCTCCTGAAAGCGGCGCTGGGCCTCATTCCGTTGACTGGCGGCACGATCACCTTCTTCGGACGGCCGTTTGCCGAGGTGCGTGGTCGGATCGGCTACGTGCCGCAGCGGGAAACGGTCGACTGGGATTTTCCAGTCAGCGTGAGCGACGTCGTGCTCATGGGAACCTACGGCCGGCTCGGCTGGTTTCGCCGGCCGGGCCGCCGGGAGCGCGATCTTGCCGATGAGAGCCTCGCGCGTGTTGGCCTCGCCGACGTGGCGGGGCGGCAGATCGGCAAACTTTCGGGGGGGCAGCAGCAGCGGGTGTTTCTCGCCCGGGCCCTCGCCCAGCAGGCGGATGTCTACGTGCTCGATGAACCGATGGCCGGCGTCGATGCGAGGTCGCAGGAACTGATCTTCGGCGTGCTCTCCGAACTCCGCGATGCCGGCAGGCTGGTCGTCGTCGTACACCACGATCTCCGAACCGCCGCCCAATGGTTCGACCGCGTGGCGCTCATCGATATGCGTCTGGTGGCCGCAGGTCCGACGGCCGCCGTGCTCACGCCTGAAAACCTGGAGCGGACCTACGCAGGCCGGCTCGATCTGCTCGACGAACTGGGACGCGCGGTCGAGGAGCGGGGACGGACCTCATGACGGCCCCAATCTGCATCGAGCCGCTGCTGGCGATCTCCCACAACACGCTGGTGGTGGCCTGCGGCGTGGCGGCCGTGGGATTTGCCGCGGGCGTGATCGGCTGCTTCGGCGTGCTCCGCAAGCGGGCACTGGTCGGCGACGCTGCGGCCCACGCCACGCTCGTCGGTGTGGCGCTGGCATTTCTGGCCACGGGCCGCCGCGACCTGCCGGTGCTGCTCGTCGGTGGCTTCATCTCGGGGCTCGTTGCCCTCGGGGTGCTCGTGCTCTTGAAGCGGTGCAGTCGCACGCGCGACGATGCCGCAACGGCGATCGTCCTGAGCGTCTCGTTCGGTCTCGGCATCACCCTCGTCTCCGGCATCACCGCCCGAGGCATCCCCGGCGGCGCCGGCCTGGAGCAGTTTCTTCTCGGCCACACCGCGGCGCTCACGACTGCCGACGCGATGCTTCTGGCCGCCGTCTCCGCGGCCGCCGTGCTCCTGCTGGTGCTGTCGCTCAAAGAGGCCACGCTCGTCGCCTTCGATTCCTCGTTTGCCGCCGCCACGGGCTGGCCGGTGGCGCTTATCGACTATTGTCTCGTGATGCTCGTCGCGGTGATGGTGGTCGCGGGACTGCCGGCCGCCGGCGCGGTGCTCGTCACGGCGCTCGTCGTGATTCCGCCGGTGGCCGCCCGGCAGTGGACCGACCGCGTGCCGACGATGCTCCTGCTCTCGGGGGTGTTTGGCGTCGTGTCAGCCCTGTGTGGAGTGGCCGTGAGTGCGGTCGTGCCCCGCCTTGCGACGGGGCCACTGGTGGTGCTGGCGGCCGCCTTCATCTTTGCGGTTTCATTCGTCGTCGCGCCGGACCGCGGCTGGTGGGCCCGCCACCGCCGGGAGCGGTGAACGATGATCAGCGAGCCCACGCTTCATCGACCGCGGTTCGGGGCTGACCGGCCCCCATCGCCGGACGTTCGCTACGGGCATCCTGCCCTTCGCTCACTCGATGCTGACTGCGCTCCGGCATCCTGCCTGCGACGACCAATCCGCGGCGGATCGGTGCCCGAGCAACGCCGGCTCTCGATATCCGGCCAGCCCCTCACGGATTCTGCGTTCAATGCCGACGCCTGTGGGTTGGTATCAAACAAAAACAATGACGACCCTTTCCTTGTTCACTGACGGTGGCGGCATGCATGCCTGGGCGATCGCCACGGCGGCGATGGTCGCGGCCGGCTGTGCGCTGGTGGGCACGCTGCTGGTCGTCCGTCGGATGAGCCTCGTGGGCGACGCCATCAGCCATGCTGTTCTGCCCGGCATCGTGGTGGCGGTGCTCGCGGGTGGCAGACCGGGGGGCCTGCTCGTGCTCGTGGGCGCGGTGGCGGCGGCGCTCCTCACGGTCTGGCTGACGCAGCTGTTGCGGACCGAAGGGGGGCTTGCCGAGGATGCTGGTGCAGGAGTCACGTTCACTTCGCTGTTCGCATTGGGCGTCGTGATGGTGACGGCCGCGGCGTCGCGGATCGATCTCGATCCGGCCTGCATCCTCCATGGCGTGCTGGAACTGGTGCCCTTTGACACGCTGCCCATTCTGGGCGCCGAGGTGCCGCGTGCCTTTCTGACGGCTGCAGTCGTGTTTGTCATGCTGGCCGTGGCGGCACTGGCCACCTGGAAGTTGCAGGTGTTCACCGCCTTCGATGCCGGGGCGGCGCGGGCGGCTGGCGTGCCGGTGGCTGCGGTCACGACAGGGCTGCTCGTGGCTACGGCGCTGGCCACAGTCGCGGGTTTTGAGGCCGTCGGGGCGATCCTCGTCGTGGCCATGCTCGTCGTGCCGGCTGCCACGGCCGAGCTGCTCTCCCGGCGGTTGCATCGCATCGCCGTGCTGTCGATC
>CANHYS010000322.1 GCA_947464585.1 Planctomycetaceae bacterium
GCTCCTCCCCGCCAGGCCCGGGCGAGGCTCGCCACCGGCACCGTCGTTGCCGAACCGGCGGTGGAGACGATCTCCAACTGGTCGCCGGCGACGACGGTGCCAATCCAGGCCCACGGCACATCGTTGTTGGTCTTGCTCATCGCATCCGCAAACCGATCGGTGAGAGCGGCGGGCACCTCGCAGAGGAAGCGGCCCGGCGTCTCGGTGAAGGCGATCGCCAGATCCCGGTGCAGGGCGGAGCCATTCCCGGCGGCAGCACCGTCCCCCATCGGCACGTCGGCGAGGGTGATCCGCGCGGCTGAGCCGCCGGCTATCGCCATTTCAGCCACCGCGGCCAGGAGCCCGCCATCGGAGCAGTCATGGCAGGCCGCCACGAGCCCCGCCCGCTGGGCTGCCGCCACCGCCGCAAACACACTTCGGCAGGCCGTCGCATCGACCTGTGGCACCCGCCCGCCGTGGACACGGCCCACGAGTTCGAGCTGGCTGCCGGCGAGCTCGCCCCGCGAGAGGCCCACGATCGCCAGTCGATTGCCCACCTGTTTCAGGTCTGGCGTGACCGCGCGATGCACGTCATCCACCTGCCCCATCGCCGTGGCGAGGAGCGTGGGTGGGATCGACCGCTCGTGGTGCGTGCCGGCTGCGTCGGTCCAGGCGAAGACGTTGTTGAGGCTGTCCTTCCCGCTCACGAACGGTGCGGCAAATGCCACGGCCATGTCGTGGCAGGCACGGCAGGCCTCCACGAGCGTGCCCAGCGACTCCTCGCGGCGGCAGTCGCCCCAGCAGAAGTTGTCGAGCAGAGCGATCCGCGCGGGGTCGGCGCCGACGGCAATGGCGTTGGCAATCGCCTCGACGATGCCGCCGGCTGCCATCTGGTAGGGATCGAGAGGGCCGAGCCGATGGCGGAGGCCGACGCCGAGCACGATCCCGCGGTTACGGCCGAGCACACCACGGACGACCGTTCCGTCGGCGGGGCCCTCACCCGGCCCGAGCAGCGGCTTGACGATGCTGCAGCCCTGCACCTCGTGGTCGTACTGCCGGATGATCCATTCCTTGCTCGCCACGTCGGGTGCCGCGAGCACGTCGAGCAGGCAGGCGGCGAGCGAGTCGTCGGCGTGGAGCGTCCATGCAGCCGGTTCCACAGATGGTGGCACGTAGCGCGACGCGAGTCTCCGCCGCGGCCTGCCCTCGTGGAGGAAGTGGCAGTCGAGTTCACCGGCCGTCCGGCCCTGCCAGCGGAGCACGAGTCTGCCCGCTCCGGTGAAGGTGCCGATGGCGGTGGCCTCCACTCCTTCGTCGGCTGCGATTTTGGAGAGTTTCTCCCAGTCGGACGGTGCCACGGCGAGCACCATCCGCTCCTGCGCCTCCGAGATCCATGCCTCGGTGGCGGAGAGGCCGTCATACTTGAGCGGCACGCGATCGAGGTCGACCTCCGCGCCGAGCGTGGCGGCCATCTCGCCCACGGCACTCGAGAGCCCGCCGGCGCCGCAGTCGGTGATGGCATTGAAGAGCCTCTGTCGCGACGCCTCCAGCACGAAGTCGGCGAGCATCTTCTCATGGATGGCATGGCCGATCTGCACCGAGCCACCCGACTGGCTCTCGCTGTCGCTCGACAGTTCGACGCTCGAAAAGGTGGCGCCGTGGATGCCGTCACGGCCGGTCCGTCCGCCGGCCACGACCACCAGATCGCCCACCTGCACGGCGGCGTCGGCCGAGTTGCGCGGCATGATGCCCACCGTGCCACAGAAGACCAGCGGGTTGCCGATGTAGCCGGGATCGTAGGCGACGGCGCCGGCGATCGTGGGGATGCCCATGCGGTTGCCGTAGTCGCGGACCCCAGCCACAACACCAGCCAGCAGCCGACGGGGATGGATCACTCCCGGTGGCAGGTCGGCGGCGGGCGTGTCGGGCCGGCCGACACAGAAGACGTCGAGGTTGGCGATCGGCTTGGCGCCGAGGCCCGTGCCGAGCACGTCGCGGATCACGCCACCGAGCCCGGTGGCCGCGCCGCCGTAGGGCTCGATCGCCGATGGATGGTTGTGCGTCTCCACCTTCACGCAGATGTCGTGGTCGCCATCGAACCGCACCACGCCCGAGTTGTCGCGGAACACGCTCACGCACCAATCATTGGGGCCGAGTTGCTCCCGCACCTTCCGCGTGGACGCGAACACCGTCTCCTTGAGGAGATTGTCATACCGCACGGCGCCTGACGGGCCGACATGGTCGATCGGGCTGCCGAGCGTCTTGTGGCAGCAGTGTTCGCTCCAGGTCTGCGCGATGGTCTCCAGTTCGATCTCGAGGGGGTCGCGGCCAAGGCTCTGGAAGTGGTCGCGAACCGCGTGGAGTTCGGCGGCTGAGAGGGCGAGGCAGCGTTCGCGGCTGAGCCTGTCGAGCGCCGCGTCGTCGAGTCCTGTGAGGCGGACCGTCTCCTGGGAGAACGTCCACGGTCGCCCGCCGGCCAGCGTGCGGTGAGGCAGCGGGCCGATCACGACATCATGGATTGCCTCGCTGGCGAGGAGCTTCCAAGCGAGGCGATCGGCATCCGCCGCGCCGAGCGCGGGCAGCCAGTATTTCCGTACGCTGCGGACGGCCGACGGCCGCAGGCCCAGCAGGCCGCAGGCTTCGAGGGCGGTTTCGGCCGCCGGATCGGTGACTCCCGCGCGGGGCAGCACGTGGAGCACGGTCGGCAGGCTGTCGGCGTCGGCCGACACGGCGGTCAGCGACGCATCGCCCGCCTCCGCCACCGTAAAGGTCTCGGTGACCGGGTCGGTCAGCACCGCGGCGGCGAGACGTTCCACATCGGCCCGCGACAGATCGCCCTCGATCAGCCAGCCGGTAGCGGTCTTGGCCCGTGTGCAGCCGGGGATGCCCAGTTCGGTGGCACCGGCAACGAGCGCCCGCGCGGCATGATCGCCGGCGGCGTCACGGAGATGGACGTCAACTTCCCACAGCATCGCGGTCTTCCTTGGCACGCGTGAGCAAAGACACGAGTCGGCGACGGTCGCTCGATTGAAGCGCGTCGAGAATCTTTTCAGTGACACCGGCGATCCGCGACAGCGCCTTGGCCACCGGCGCCGCGTTGTCGAGCAGGATGTCGGCCCAGAGTTCAGGATCACCCGCGGCGATCCGCGTGGTGTCGCGCCAGCCGCCGGCCGTGAACTGCCGCGCCTCGGCCGGCGTGGCCGCGGCGATGGCGGCGGCCATGACATGCGGTGCGTGGCTCGTCATGGCGAGGATTCGGTCATGGTCGCGAGGGGGCATCGTGTAGACGGTGGAGCCGAGGGCCGACCAGAAGCCGCAGACTTCCTCCACATCGGCGGCCGGCGTGGCTGCAGCGGGCGTGACGATCGTGACCCTTCCGGTGAAGAGGTTCGGATCGGCGGCGGTTGGCCCGCGGCGGTGGCTGCCTGCCACGGGGTGGGCTCCGACAAAGCGGCCGCGGCGTGAACGGCGACGCTTCTCCCAGGCGGCGACGATGCGGGCCTTCGTGCTGCCCGCGTCGGTCAGCAGGGTGCCAGGCCGCACGGCGGCATCGACCTCGTCGAGAATCCAAGGGATCGATGCCACGCCGGTCGCCACCACGACCAGATCGGCCGCAGCGACGGCCGCGCCGATGTCGGTGGCAGCCTCGTCGATCGCGTGGAGCCGTTTCGCCTCGTCGAGGGAAGCGGCCGAGCGGCCCACGCCGATCACACGCCGAACGAGTTTCCTCGCCTTCAGTGCCAGCGCGATCGAGCCCCCGATCATGCCCACGCCCACGATCGCGACGGTCGGCCAGTGTGCTTTTGGGGCTTTCATGGGGGCGACGGTGGCGGAGGGAACGGAAGGATGCTCGCCGACTTTTTAGCAGATGCGGGAGACGGGGCCAGCCACCAGCCCCGGATCGGCCCGTTTTCAACTCGTCCGTCCACTCGTGCGTATTTCGGCATGTGCCGCCCCGCCGGGGACGGCAGAAGTCTCGTCGCAGTGGCTTTTTCTCCTTCCACGACCTACGGCAGCGCATTCCCCAGAAGGTCGAAAAATCCAAAAGCTCCTCGAGCTTCCGCCGATCCCCGGCTCCC
>CANHYS010000323.1 GCA_947464585.1 Planctomycetaceae bacterium
GCCGCGTCGTCGGCTTCGAGGGCCCGGAGTCGAGCGTCCGCTACAAGTCGAGCCTCGAAGAGCGACTGGTAGAGAAGCGGTAGCGGGAGCCGGGAGCGGCAGAAGCTCGAGGAGCTTTTGGATTTTTCGACCTTCTGGGGAGTGCGCCGCCGTAGGTCGTGGAAGGAGACTTGGCCGCACGGCCCGAGGCCTGAAAGCCACTGCGACGAGCCCTCCGCCGTCGGAACGGCGGACAAAGCACTTCTGCCGATCCCGGCGGTGCAGCACATGCCCCGCCGGCGAAGCAACACTACCCAATGCCGTCAGCCTGCGCGCAGGACGTCTTCGACGCGGCGGATCGCCTCTTCCACATCCCACGTCGTGTCGGCCAGCACGATTCGCGACCGCTGCGCCACCCATTCACCCACGGTCTTCTGTGCGGAAATCACCGTCGAGTGACTACGCCGGCCAAAGTAGCTGCCGATCTCCGTCAGCGCCGACGTGGTGTGCCGCCGGGCCAGAAACATCGCCAGCATCCGCGGATGGTTGACGGTGCGGGCTCTCCGCGAGGATTGCAGGCTGCCCGATTCGATGCCAAAGGCCGAGCAGACGGCCCGTTCGATGTCGGCCAGTCGCACGCTGCGTGCGCTCGACCGCACGAGGTCGGCGAGGGCCTCTTCCGCCATGCCAAGCGTGACCGGCAGGCCCAGCATGTGGCTGGTGGCCTCGAGCCGATTCAGGGCGCCGATGAGTTCCCTCGCATGGCGGGTCATGTGGGTGGCGACGTAGTGGATCACCTCGTCGGGCAACAACACGCCGCGTGTGGCGGCAACCCCCGCCACGATGCCACGGCGCACGTCGTAGTCAGGCGGCTCGATCCGGGCGATCATGCCGCCCCGCAGGCGAGTGAGGAGATCGGGGCCGAGGCCGTCGAGCGCCGCCAGGTCCCGGTCCGAGGCAAAGACCATCTGTCGCCCCTGCCGGTGCAGGGCATCGACGGTCTGCTGCACTTCCATCAGGGTCGCCCGCTTCCCGGCGAAGAACTGCAGGTCGTCGATCACCAGCAGATCAGCGTTGCGGCAGCCGCGGCGAAAGCCAGGCAGCCCACTCCCGTGGAGCGACTGCAGGAAACTCGTCGTGAACTGTTCAGCCGAAAGCAGGAGCGTCGTCGCCCCTGGATGCAGATCGCGAAATCGCCCGCAGATACCCTCCAGCAGGTGTGATTTCCCGACGCCACTGGGGCCATGAATGACCAGCGGCGACATCTCGCCGGGCCGCGAGGCGGCGATTTCAATGGCCGCAAACGCCATTCGGTTGCTCGGTCCCACCACGAAGCTACCGAGGCCGGCCGCCGGCCGCCGGGCTGCGATGCCGCCGCGGGCCTCCTGAGACGGCGCCCCGCGGCTGGCGGTCTGCCCACGGTTGGCGGCCTGACTACCGGCGCCGAGCCGCCGCGGCCGAACGGCCTCGCGGGGGCCGGCCGCCGTCACCGGCCGCAGCATACCCTGAGCGGGTGCGACCACCGGGACGGTCACGATCGCCGTCGCGGTAGCCGTTCGCCATGCGACGGACCATCCCGCGCCACAGGCGGTCCGCACCGCGGCTTCGACATCGTCGTGAAACGTCCGTTTCAGCCACTCCTGCGAAAATGCATTGCCGACACAGACGACGACACTCCCGCCATCCTCGGCCCCAACGGCCTCCACGTCGATGGCCACCGCATCGCCGAACCAGACCGCATAGCGTTCCGCACCCAGCCGTTCCCGCAGGACCTCTTCAACCCGCGTTACCGTGCGGCGACGATCGCTCTCCTGACCGCTGCCAGTTGGGCAGGCATGGGTATGGTGGGGCTCATTGCCACTCTCTGTCGCAATGACCGCCGCTTTTGCCATGGCTGCTCCGTGCACCGGACGCACCCCGCAACGGTCTGACGACCGCTGCCTGGGAACATCCTTGGGTTCATCCTTGAATCGTTCTTCCCGACGCTCTTCGCGCGGCGAGTATAGGAGTGCCAGCAGTGCTGTCAAAGCCATGACAGCAGCGCCGCCAAAAGAGCGACTGCCACCCCGATTGGATGCCGTCAAAGGAGCACTCGAGCGAGCGATGCGAGGCAGCACCGCCCCCCGTCACGCGGTGCACAAACTGTGCGAAATCGCTGAAAAGAGCTGTTGTGGCCGAGCAACACACGCATCGCAGAATTTCTCTATACTGTGGTCCGTTCGATGGCCCAGCGAGTGTGGCGGCCACGGTCTGCAATGCGTGCAGGTCGTGCGGCCACATGGTGCTCGTCCTCATGTTCTCGTTGACGTTTCTCGGCACGCATCAGGATGCGCACGATGCCCATGCTCAGGATTCCGAGCCTCCGCTGCCACGCGGGCAACGCCATCGGCGTGAATCGCCTGCAATCCAACTCGCTCTCGTCTGCCCTCGCACCGTTGTCGATCGCGGTGCTGAACGCGATCCTGATGGCCGCCTGCAGCGGGCCTTTCTCGCGTGCCGCAGATGAGGCGCCGGTGGCAGACGCCGTTCTCCCGAAGCCCGTAGCCGCTCCGTCGGCGACGGCAGCCCCCGCCTTCCAGCCGGAAGACATCTCGATCGGCGAGCCAATTTCCCTGCCCCGAGCGACACCGCTCGCCTCTCCCGCGCCTGGCCGCCCAGCCTTCCCACCCCCCACCGCTCCGGCTGGCGGTCCTTTTCAGACTCCTCCTGCCCAGTTGCCTTCTGTCATCGTCCCCGCCAGTCCCCCACCTTTGATCCAGCAGGCCCAAGTTCCGGCCGATCCCAGTGCCTCCTTGCAGCCGGCAGCGGCCGGCAGCGGCTGGCTGGGGATCGCTGTCGACGACGCCGTGGTGACGGGGCGACTGGTGGTCGTCGAAGTGGCACCTGATGGGCCGGCGGCCAAGGCAGGCGTCAGGCCTCAAGACATGCTGCTGGCCATCAACGGGAACCAGTTGCACAACGGCGATGAAATGGCAGCGGCGCTCGCCGCGATCACCCCCGGCCAGCAGGTCAAGATGGCGGTCGGGCGTGACAACCGAGTCGAGGACGTCGTGGCACAGGCCGCCGCGCGTCCGCCAGAAGCATTGTCCCGCGACTGGCAGTCGGCCGTGGCTGGCCCGACCGCGGCCCCAATTGCCTCCATGCCGGCGTCGGCAGCGGCCCCCCCGGCGCTCGTCGCCCCGACGAATCTTGTTCCGGAAACGGCCACCATCAGCGTGCTCCCGCCGCCCGCTGCCCTGCTGCCTGCCAGAGCAGCGACCGATCCACCACAACTGGCTCGGCCCGCGACGGCGACTCCGCCGGTATCAGGCCGCACGGCTCTGGGTGTGCGGACTGTCCCTGTTGACCCGAACGTGCAGTCCCGCTTCCAACTCTCCGAGGCCCAGGGCGCATTCGTGATCGGCGTCGTACAGGATCTGCCGGCGTCCAAGGCTGGCGTGCCACCGGGCAGCGTCATCGTCGCCATCAACCATCAGCCGGTTCGCTCGCCGCAGGACCTCACGCAACTGGTGGCCCGTGGCCCCGTGGGCACACCCGTGCCGCTGCACTACGTGCTCCCGGGCGGCCAGTCGAAGCAGGCCGAAGTGGTGTTGCAATCGCTGCAACAGCCGCTTGAGCGGGCGCTGATTGGCGATGGCGACGCAGGGCAGACGGCTGAGCCGCCCTCGCTCCAGCCGGCACCGTTGACGACCCGACGGGTGCAACCGACGGCCGGCTATCAGTCGGCGGAGCCCGCAACGCTGGTCAGGCTGGAAGAACTGCTCCTCCGAGTGAACAACCGTCTCGAGCAGCTTGAGCGCCGCCTCGAACGCATCGAATCGGGCCGCTGACTCGCCGGCCTCGTCTGGTTCAGGCGACCGATTCAGGCGGCCGGCCGATCGGACTGGCGTTCAGGCAGGTCGATGCCGAAACGGGCCAGCTCATCATCCAAAGAGACGCCTGCCGGGCCGGGCAACAGTGCCGACCGTTTGGCATGCCGCGACGGCTCCTTGCGAATCAGTTTCTCGCCCGCGCGATGCGCACGCGATCCGGCCCACGCCTCCGCATCATCGGAGAGGTGCACAAGCAGCCGCTCC
>CANHYS010000324.1 GCA_947464585.1 Planctomycetaceae bacterium
ACCATGGATCGTTTGTTGTTGGCCAGTTACATTCCTGCCAAATCTATCCCCGCGGTTCACCTCGAGTAAGGAACATGTCTGACAAGCCCTCCCCACTCCATGCCTGCCTGGCGGCCGTGATCGTTTCCCTCATGTCAATCGCGGCGCCGGCGGCCGCCCAGATCGCCGACACCATCTACTCTGGCGGCGACATCCTCACGATGCGGGGCAATGCGGCCGACTATGCCGAGAGTCTGGCCGTGAAGGACGGAACGATTCTCTTCGTCGGCGCTGCAACCGACGTGAAGAAGCACGTCGGTCCGGCGACGAAGACCGTCGATCTGGCCGGCAAGACGCTTCTTCCGGGATTCATCGACACCCACGGCCACATGGTCTATTTCGGCAAAAACCTCATCGACGCCAACCTGTTCGGCACGGCCGACATCCCCGATCTCGTCACGCGGATGAAGAAACAGGCCGAGCGGACCCCCTCCGACGGCTGGATCGTGGGCTTTGGCTACCAGGCCCGCGCGATGAAGGAAGGACGCACGCCCACGGTCGAAGAACTCGACGCCATCTCGGCAGACCGCCCGGTCCTGATCGTCGATAGCTCCGGCCACCTTGGCGCCGGCAACTCGGCCGTGTTCGCGCAGGCAGGCGTCACGGCCGACACGCCCGACCCGAAGGGTGGCACGTTTGCCCGCACGTCCAATGGAAAGTCGTTGCTCGGTCCGATGGAGGAGACGGCGCTCAACGCCGTCCGCAGCAAGCGGCCCCCCTTCACCGGGAAGCTTGCCGACGAGGCGATCACAGGAGCGGCGAACGTCTGGGCGAGTCACGGCCATACGACCGCGCAGGAGGCGGGACTCGGCCTCGGCAACGACGACATCGGGATCGTCGTGAACGCGATCGACAAGGGTCTCCTGCCGATCGACCTCTACATCGCCGCCAAGGATTCGGCTGTCGACGAAACCATTGCCGCAGCCTACACCGTCGCCTCGCAATACAACCCCACGCCCGACGGCATCCGGGAAAAGCTGCTCATCGACCGGCCTGATCTCGACAAGCGATACATCAACCGCGTACGGCTCGGCGGAATCAAGTTCTGGCTGGATGG
The DNA here is from genome assembly GCA_947464585.1 of Planctomycetaceae bacterium. The sequence goes on from CANHYS010000324.1 coordinate 1,097, forward strand.
CAGCGTCGACACCGCCTGGTTCACGCAGCCCTACACGACGAACCCTGCCGGGAAGACCGGCGCCTACAGCGGCTACCGTCAGATTCCCGACGAGGTTCTCGACGCGGCCTTCGACCGGTATTGGCCCACGAACATGCAGATTCACATGCACATGAACGGCGACGCCGCTGCAGACCAGGCGCTCGCCGCGATCGCCAAGGCGGTGAAGAAGCACGGTATGCGCGACCACCGCCCCGTGTTCGTCCACGCCTCCTGGCTCCGGCCCGACCAGATCGAGAAGATGAAGCAGTACGGAGCGGTGCCGAGCTTCCTGCCGTCGGGCATCGTTCCGGGAGGCGACGCGGTCGTGAAGCTGTGGGGGCCCGAACGCTCCGCCGCCGCGATGGCTGCCAGGACGTTTCTGCGCGCCGGCTTGCCGTTCACGTTTTCACACGATGCACCGGTGTCGCCGATCCCCTCCGTGCTCGCACTCGTGGATGCCGGCGTGAACAGGCGCACCGGCAGCGGCGTGGTCGTCGGCCCCGACGAACGGATCAGCCCCTATGATGCGCTGCGTGCCGTGACAGCGACCGCCGCCTACCAGATCAAGGAGGAGCAGACGAAAGGCACGCTCGAGGTGGGCAAGCTCGCGGACCTCGTGATCCTCAAGGAGAACCCTTTGAAGGTCGATCCCCTGACCATCAAAGACATCCGGGTGCTGCAGACGATCAAAGAGGGCCGGACGGTCTACGAACGGTAGCCGGAATCGGCAGATTGCCCGCGGCCCGTCCCGGCTGTAGCCTGTGCGGTTTAGTTTTTTGAACCACTACAGACCACTTCACAGGGATCGTGCATGCTGGGGCTCGAACGTATCGGCGTGCAGTCGAGGTTTATCCTCTTGATGCTGCTGGTGAGCCTGGGGTCGATCCTCGCGATCGGCTGGATCGGCTACCAGTCGGCCCGCTCGGCCATCACGAACGCGGTGCAAAACCACCTGCAGAGCGTGCGGCACTCCAAGACGAGCGGCCTCATGGCCATGCTCCAAGCGCTCCGCGACCAGGCGATCTCGCTGTCGGACGGAAAGCTGGCGGCCGAGGCGATGGTCAACTTCAAACAGTCCTATCGGGCGCTGGCGGCCGAGACGCTCTCCGACTCGCAGGAGCAGGAACTGCGGAGCTACTATGCCACCCACGTTCTGCCCCAAATTCAGAAGAACCTCGGCGGCACAGCCCAGCCCGAGCAGTATCTGCCGGCCAATCCTGCCCAGCGGTATCTGCAGTATCACTACATGGTCTCCGCTGCAACGGGCGACGACTCCCCTTATGGGCTCGCTCATGCCGCCTTACAGGAGCGGTTCGACCGGGTGGGAAAGATGTTCGGATTTGAGGACATCCTGCTCATCGACGATCAAACGCTGGAAGTCATCTACACGCTCCGCAAGCGGCCCGACTTCGCCACCAGCCTGCGGGACGGCCCCTATGCGGCCACGAACCTGGCCAAGGCGGCGGACATCCTGTCCCGCGCCGGCGATCGCGATGCCTTCAAGGTCGTCGACACCGAACTCTACCGTCCCAGCCTCGGCCGCCCGGTGGGCTTCGTGCTGTCGCCCATCTTCAACGGACCCGACATGGTCGGCATCCTGGCCCTGGAGTTCCCCATCGACCGGATCGTCGAGCTGCTGACCGGCAATTTCCAGTGGGAGCGGGAGGGAATGGGAAAGACCGGGGAGTGCTACGTCGTGGGACCCGACTTCACGATGCGGAGCCGCAGCCGCTTCATGGTCGAGGATCCCAAGGCATTTCTCCAACAGCTCCGAACGTCGATGGTGACCACCTCGGTCGTGGACCAGATCGAGCGGCAGGGCACCGTGCTCAACCAGCTGCCGGTGAAGACGTACAGCACCGAGCAGGCGTTGATCGGCCGCGAAGGCATCGCCATGATCAACGACTACCGCGGTGTGCCCGTGCTCAGTTCCTACGGACCGCTCGACCTGAATTCATTGCGGTGGGCGGTCGTCGCCGAGATCGACGTGGCGGAGGCCTACAAGCCCATTGATGACTACGCCCGCAATGCGGTGCTCGCCACCACGGCGTTGGCGCTGGGTACGACGATCCTGGCGCTGTTGAGTTCATGGCTGCTCGTGCGACCGCTCAAACAGCTCGCCGTCGCGGCCAGGAAGATCAGCGCCGGTGACACCACGGTGAGCGTCGACCTGCACACGCGGGACGAGTTTGGCGAACTGGCGAGGGTGTTCAACGACATGTCGGCGAACCTGCGGCGGCAGCGGGCCGAACTCGAGGAAAAAGCCCGCGAGAACCAGGAACTGCTGCTCAATATCCTGCCGGCCTCTGCCATCGAGCAGCGGCGGGGCGGTGACGAGAAGGCCACGCGGCAGTTTGCCGACGTCACCGTGCTGGTCGCGGATTTCGGCGGCATCGATGCTCTCGGTGGCAGGGGCAACGACAGCCATGCCATCTCACTGCTGGGCGATCTCGTTGCAGCCTGCGACGACGCCGCGGAAAAGTGCGGCGTGGAGAAGGTCCGTGCCGTGGGGTCCATGTATATGGCCGTCTGCGGACTGTCGGTGAGCCGGCCCGACCATGCCGCCAGGGCGATGCTGTTCGCGAAGGAACTCACCCAGATCGTCGCCGCCTTCGACCGTGAGAACGGAGCGACGCTCACGCTTTCGGTCGGCATCAACTCCGGTCCGGTCGTGGGAGGGGTGGTGGGCCGCCATAAGTTTCTCTACGACCTGTGGGGCGACACGGCTGCCATCGCCTCGCGACTGGCCGCTCAGGGCGATAGCACCATCCACGTCACCCAACAGGTGTATGACCGCCTCAGCGATCTCTACTCCTTCGATGGGCCCTTCGACGTGGAACTTCGCGGTCAGGGGACCGTGAAGACGTGGCGACTGAGGAGGTCGGTGGAGGCCTGACCGCCGCGCCGTGCACGAGCCATGACCGACCCCACCGCT
>CANHYS010000325.1 GCA_947464585.1 Planctomycetaceae bacterium
GGCCACGTCGCCCGGGCTCTGCGCCAACTTCATTCACATCTGTCCGGGCGACGCGATCATCACCGATGCCAACGCCACGAGCCAGCTGTTTTTCGTGATGCGGGGCACGGGGACGACCCGGGTGGAGGCTGATGCCGTGGCGGCGGCTGGAGGCGGGGAGATCGCGTGGCAGGCGGGCGACCTCTTCATTCTGCCGGCGGGGAGCCGCGCGATGCACGTCGCGGGCAATGATGCCGCGGTCTACTGGGTGCACGACGAACCGCTCCTGCGTTACCTGGGCGTGGAGGCAACCCGGCGGCAGTTTTCTACGACGCTCTACAAACGCGAATCGATTCACGAGGCGCTCGAGACCGTGATCCGTGATCCCGCCAGTGCGCATGCGAATCGTCTGAGCGTGTTGCTCGGCAACCAGCTCTTTCCGCAGACGATGACGATCACGCACGTGATCTGGGCGATGTTCGGCCGTCTGCCGGTCGGGGCGGTGCAGGCGCCGCACCGGCACCAGTCGGTGGCGGTGGATCTGGTGGTCGATGCAAAGCCGGGTTGCTACACGCTGGTCGGGAAGACGCTGGGGCCGGACGGACGGATCAAGGACGGCGAGCGCTTCGAATGGCAGCCGCATGCGGTGTTTGTGACGCCGCCCGGCCTCTGGCACTCTCACCACAACGAGTCGGGCTTCCCGGCCCACGTCCTGCCGATCCAGGACGCCGGCCTGCACACCTACCTGCGCACGCTCGACATCCGCTTCGCCCGGGCCACCGCGGGCGGCGGCAGCGAAGTGGTGGAGAACGCGGGCTGATAGCCAGCCGCTTACTGCACGATGCGGAGGTTGCGGGAACTGGTGGTGTTGTACCGCACGGGAGTATTCGAGAACGTCGTCTTGATCACCGAGGATCCGGTGCAGAAACCGGTCGCGAAGACACCGGCGCGGGCCGAAGAGTTGATCCGGTTTGGCTGGCCCGCCGCAGTGCCGCCGATCGTCACGCCGGTGGCGCTCGACAGCACGATGGCGTTGGGGCAGTTGTTGAACGTGCTACCCCTCACCGTACTGCCGGTGCTCGTGCCGGTGACCGAAAGGCCGTATCCCGAGTAGTTCACTGTCACGCCGCTGACCGCGACGTTCTGGGCGGCGTTCAGTTGGATGCCGGTGCCGGTGAATCCGCTGAATGCCAGACTGGTGACCCGGCTACCGCTGCCACCCGCACCGATGCTCATGCCCGTCGTCGCGGTGGCGGATCCGTTGAGCGTGATCGCGGCAGACGTGCCCCGGAGTGTCATCGGCCGGTTGGCAACAATCGTCTGCGAGAGAACGAGATTGGCACCGACGAGGATCTCGTAGGTCGAACCGACGATCGTCGGCATCGTGTTGACGGTCGCTACGGCCTGATTGAGCTGATCCGTGGTCGTGATCACACCACCCACGTTGATGGTTGTATTGGTGGAGTTCACGAGGATCGGTGAGCCATTGATCTGGCCGCCATTGATCAGTCGAACCTGGCCCTGCACTCCCCGGAGATCGAGCTGGCCGGTGCTTGTCAGACGGCCGTTGGCGAGCGGGCCCACGTCGAGTCCACCACCATTGGCCGTGGTGATCGTCGCAGCACCGGTGACCTGCACCTGATTGGCCAGCACTGTGCCAGCCGCCACGACGGTCAGGGGACCGCTCGTGATCGTGTCGAGCGTGAGGTCGCCGGAGGTGTCGGTGAGGGTGATGCTGCCGCCGGAGTTGCTCGAGGAGAACGAGCCGATCGTGTTGGCCTGCGTGTTGAGCGTGATGGCCTTGCCGACCGCGTTGACGGTCAATGCAGTCGCGTTGACGGCACCCGTCTGCGAGACGGCCCCGACCGCGTCGATGGTGACCGTGCCACCGGTGACACCGGCCAGGACGAGCGTGCCCGCGGTGTCCTTGAAGGCGATGTTTCCCGCCCCGTTGCTCGAGGCGAATGAGGTGACGGCGTTGTTCTGGGTGTTGAGTGTGATGGCATTGCCGGCCGCGTTGACCGTGAGCGCTCCGGCGTTGATGGCACCGGTCTGGGTGACCGCTCCGACCGCGTCGATGGACACCGTGCCACCGGTGACACCGGCGAGGGCGAGCGTGCCCGCGGTGTCCTTGAAGGTGATGTTCCCCGCCCCGTTGCTCGAGGCGAACGACGTGACGGCGTTGTTCTGCGTGTTGAGCGTGATGGCATTGCCGGCGGCGTTGACCGTGAACGCACCAGCGTTGACGGCACCGGTCTGCGTGACAGACCCGACCGCGTCAATGGTGACCGTGCCGCCGGTGATGCCGGCGAGGGCGAGCCCGCCTGCGGTGTCCTTGAAGGCGATGTTCCCCGCCCCATTGCTCGAGGCGAACGAGGTGACGGCGTTGTTCTGCGTGTTGAGCGTGATGGGATTGCCATTCGCGCTGACGGAGAGTGCCCCGCCACTGATAACGCCGGTCTGGGTCACGGCACCGGCAGCGGTGACGGTGACCGAGCCGGTCGCTGTGATCCCGGACAGGGCGAGCGGGCCTGTCGTGTCGTTGACGACCACGTCACTGCCCTTCGTGATGCCGACCGTTCCCAGGGTGTTGGAGCCGGTGAGGCTGATCGCGGTGCCGGCTCCAGTGGCGTTGAGAGTCGTGGCGTCGATTGTGCCTGGGAACGTGACGGCCTGGCCGACGGTGAGCGAGGTCGTAGCCCCGGAGACCATCGTGCCGGCCACTGCCGTGACCGTGCCAGTGGCCGACAGTGCGGTTGTGCCAAGGAGGGCCGGGGCATTGTCGATGGCACCGGCGCCAACAAAGGCGATGTCACCGGCAGTCGCCGTGATCGCCACGGTCTTGCCGATGCCGGTCGTCTGGAGCAGGCCGTTGATCGTGACCGTCGTGGCCGTGATCGTGATGTTGCCGTCGGTCGTGTAGCCGCCGAAGACGATCGGACCCGCCTTCGAGATCGTCAGATCGCCGTTGGCCGCGACGATGGTGGGAATCGTCGTGCCGGTGCCGAAATTCGGGGCCGTTTTCACGTAGTAGACGAGCATCTCCGCATCGATGGTGATGCCATTGGCGAGCGTGAACGTGCCGTTGCGGGCCTCGAGCGTGACGCGGTCATTCTTGGCGGTGAGGTTGCCGTTGACGTTGATGTCGCCGCTGATCGACTTGAGCAGGATGTTGCCGTCGCCCGCAATAGCGGTGCCTGCGGTGATGGCAGTGGTGGCAAACGTGCCCGCGTTGACGAAGCTCACGTCGCCGCCGGGGTTGGAAACGACGCCCAGCGAGCCGACGCTGTTGCTCGCGTTGGTGAGCGAGACGGCACCGGTCGACGCGGTGAGGTCGAGCGAGGAGGCGTTGATGGCGGCTGTTTGCGTGATATCGCCGCCGACTCGGAGGAAGGCGGCTCCGGCCTGAAGTCCTGCGACCTGCAGCGCTGTTGCGGTGCGGACGATGACGGGCCGGTTGCCGTTGGCAGCGGCGAGGCTTCCGATCTTGTTGCCCACGAGATCGAAATCGATCGAACCGGCGGTGTCGGTGACGGAGAGGGAGGTCGCGGTGATGAGGCCCGTCTGCGTCAGGTTGCCGTTGCCCGCCAGGACGACGGCACCGCCGTTGAGGCCGTTGGCCCCGATGCCGAAGCCGGTCGTGTCGGTGAAGGAGATCTGCCGCCCCGGGTTACTGCCACTGAACGTGGTCACCACGTTGTCGGTGCGATCGAGCGTAACGGCTCCGGCGGAGGCGGTAACGTCGAGCGAGGATGCCTTGATGGCGGCCGTCTGCGTGAGGTCGCCGCCGACTCGGAGGAAGGCAGCTCCGGCCTGAAGGCCCGTGACCTGGAGGGCGGTTGCGGTGCGGACGATGACGGGCCGGTTGCCGTAGGCAGCGGCGAGGCTTCCGATCTTGTTGCCCACGACATCGAAATCGATCGAACCGGCTGTGTCGGTGACGGAGAGCGACGTCGCGGTGATGAGGCCCGTCTGCGTCAGGTTGCCGTTGCCCACCAGGACGACGTCGCCGCCATTGAGTCCGTTGGCGCCGATGCCGAAGCCGGTCGAGTCGGTGAAGGAGATCGACC
>CANHYS010000326.1 GCA_947464585.1 Planctomycetaceae bacterium
ACACACGGGTGCTCCCACTCTCGCCGGCCACGCTCGCCGATCTCTTCTCCGACATCCTCGCCGTCGGCAAGGCAACCGGGCGGCTGGCTCAGGCCCGTGAACTCGTGGCCCGGCTCCGGGCACGGATCAACTCGCTGGCATGCCGTGTGGAAACGCTCTCCGATCGGCCCCGCGTCGCCGTGATCGAATGGCTCGACCCACCGATGGCCGCGGGCAACTGGGTGCCGGAGATGGTCCGCCTGGCCGGCGGCGTCGACGTGCTCGGCAAGGCCGGCGACCATTCCCACTGGATCACATGGAACGACGTCGCCGCCGCCGATCCCGACGTCGTCATCCTCGTGCCGTGCGGATTCCCGCTCGACCGCGTGGTCGCCGAAGCCGGCTCAGCGGCAGTGCGACCACACCTCGACAAGCTGCGGGCCTGCCGAGATGGCCGGATCGTTGCCATCGACGGCCACCATCTCTTCAACCGCCCCGGCCCGCGACTCGTCGATTCACTCGAAGCGCTCGCAGAAATTCTTCACCCCGGCCGGTTCGCATTCGCCGCCACGCGCCGGTTTGTGAAGCGCGTGATCGCATGACTCGTAACCAACCAAGCCGTCCGCCATCCAAACCCGCGGCCCTACCGCAGATCCTGCGGCTTGACGCCCTTCTTGTAGCGGTTGTTGCCGAACGGCGTCGGCTCGAACGTGCCCACGAGATCGACGTTTGACGCAGTTGGAATCTGGCTCTCGAGCCCCAGCGTCCAATAGCAGGCGTTCACGAGCATCCGCCGCGTGCCCGCCGCCGCGAGATCGGTCGCCGCGCCCATCGTCGTGGTGAAGACCCGGCCGGTCGGTCCGCCCGCCACGCTGTAGCTCTTCGTCCACGCCACCGGCATCATCGGCTCGTTCTTCTTGGCATCTTCGCCCTCGACCACCGGCGAGTCCGGCGTCATGCCCTCGAGCACCTGTCCGAGCACGAGCGGCTTCGAGTCGCCTGGCAGTGGCAGGCGGACGCCGTAGACGTCGGTATCGCCCCAAATGTCACCGTCCTTGATGCCACGGAGGATCGGATGCTCCTTGGCGTCGGGGGCGATCAGACCTCGCGTGCTCTCCTTGCCGTGGTGGCCGTGATGGTTGATCCAGGTCTCGCCGAGCACCTGCCGGCCGAAGCCCTGCGGCATTTTCTCATCCGTCTGGTTCCAGCTGTAGTGCGCGTAGGCCCGGTCCTTGGGAAGGTTGAAGGCATGGGTCGCAGTCCGCATGCCGATCACCGGCTTGCCCGTCTTGAGGTAGTCGTCGATCTCCTTCATCTGCTCGTCTGGCAGGTTGCGGAAGCGGGTGGCGATCACCATCAGGTCGGCCTTCCGCAGGGCCTCGAGGCCCGGGATGTTGGTGGTGGTGTTGGGGCTGATCTCACCCGTCGCGGGGTCGATGGCGTAGAGCACGGTGCAGGTGAAACCGTGGTGCTTCGCGAGAATCTTCGCCAGCTGTGTGAGGCCCTCCTCGCTCCGGTATTCCTCGTCACCGCTGAGGAGCACGACCTGCTTCCCCTTCCCCGGACCCTCGCCCCCTTCCACGACGAGCCACGGATCGGCGGCCGTCGCGATCGCGGCGGTGCAGCAGACACACAGAGCAAACAGAACCGAACGAACGCTGATCATGACAAGGCTCCTGAAAAGGTGGACACTCACAAGTAGAAGGCTATGAACTGCCATGCTGGCGGTCAAATAACGGCTCCGTCACACCCGCCGTTCGGCCTGGGTGCTCCGCAGGTGGATCGTCTTGCGATCCAGATCATGGTGTGCCTCGATGAACCGGACGGTGCCGCTCCGGGCCCGCATGATCACCGAGTGGGTCGTGGCGACTGAGCCGCGGACGCGGACGCCGTCGAGGAGGGGGCTCGTGCTGATGCCCGTCGCCGCGAAGACGATGTTGTGCCCACTGGCCATGTCACGCGACATGAACTGCGTATTGAGCCGGTCGCCCCAGCCGATCTCGATCAGGCTCTGCCGCTCCGACTCGTCACGCGGCCAGATCTTGGCCCGCATGCCACCGCCCAGGCACCGCAGGCCGGCGGCGGCGAGCACCGCTTCGGGCGCACCGCCGATACCGACATAAAGATCGATGTCGCTGGTCCTCATCGCGGGAGCAAGGGCCGCGGCGATGTCGCCGTCCTGGATCATCCGCAGGGCCGCCCCCTTGCGACGAATGTCCTCGACGAAGGGTTCGTTCCGCGGCCGGTCGAGCACGCAGACCATCACGTCGCGCACCTCCTTGCCGAGGATTCTCGCCGTGGCGTCGATCACCTCGCCGACAGGAGCGTCGACATCGATCGGCAGCGATGGGTCAGCGACCCACGCCTTCCGCACCTCCAGCGGATAGGCGAGCTTCTTCATATAGAATGCAGGGATATCGAGCAGCGCCGAGTCGCTCTCGTCGCCAACCTGGGCGGCTGCAATGCAACTGAGCGAATTGGGCATTCCCTTGGCGACATTCGTGGTACCGTCGACGGGATCGAGCGCGATCTGAAACCGTGGAGCGCCGTCCCGCCATGTGCCCACACGCTCTCCCTTGAAGAGTCCGGGGGCCTCATCCTTGATCCCCTCTCCGATCGCCACCTCACCACGCATGTCGGTCAGGTCGAACATGCCACGGATGGCATCGCAGGCAGCCCCGTCGGCAAGTTCCTTCTGCCCCTTTCCGAGCCACTGCAGCGTGTTGAGAGCGGCGATCTCGGTCGCGCGGAGGAAGTCGAACTCGATCTGTCGTTCGATGTCTGTGTGGTGCTGCATGATCGGGTCAACATAAACTGCCTGCCGCGTTAGCACGAACACCATTCTGGCCTGTACAGGCCGGCGTTTGTCGCCACAGACACGCTCGTTTTCCACCAGACCACTCAGGCCCGAGGCCGCGGAAATCGCCATCGGAAGTGTGGTTCGACACCGCCCGCGGCCGAGGGTATGACAGACTGGTACATTACCCTGGCTTCTCGCACACCCAGGCAGCAGTCCCCATGGCAGAATTCCCGCGTCTTCCCCGCCAGCCGCGTTCCTCAGGTCTGCCGGCCGGTGCCCCCCCCTTCAAGTGGCTGGTGGCAGCGGCGGCGCTGCTGCTGGTGATCTCGGGCCTTGCCCGGGGGGTTTATACGGTCGGCCCCGAGAGCGTGGGCGTGATCCAACGGTTTGGCCGGTTCGTCGGCACGGTCGGCTCCGGCCTGCGGTTCAAGCTGCCCTTCGGGATCGACACCGTCACGATCCTGCCGGTCAAGCGGCAGCTCAAGATGGAATTCGGCTTCGGCTCGGCAGGGGCCAGCAATCCCGACCAGGCCGCCTCCGCTTCGGACCAGAATCGGGAGAGCGACATGGTGACAGGCGACCTGAACGCCGCGCACGTCGAGTGGGTCGTGCAGTACGAGATAAGCGATCCCGAGCAGTTTCTCTTCAACCACCGGGAGCCGGGCCCCACGCTCCGCGATCTCGCCGAGAGCGTGATGCGAGAGGTGGTGGGCGACCGCACGGTGGACGAGGTGCTGACGGTCGGCCGGCAGGGGATCGAGAACGACGCGATCGCGAAGTTGACATCGCTCGTCCAGGAACTCGGCATGGGCCTCCGCGTGCAGCAGGTGCAGCTCAAGAACGTCCATCCGCCCGAGGCCGTCCAGCGGTCGTTCGACGAGGTCAACCGCGCCCAGCAGGAGCGGGAGCAGATGATCAACCAGGCCAACGGCGAATACAACAAGGTCGTACCGCGGGCCAGCGGTGAGGCTGAGAAGAAGCTCCGCGAGGCGGAGGGCTTTGCGCTCAAGCGGGTGAACGAGGCCGAGGGCGACGTGGCCCGCTTCAAGAGCCTGCTCGAGCAGTATGAGAAAGCGCCCGACGTCACCCGCCAGCGGCTCTACCTGGAAACGATCTCCGAGGTGCTGCCGCAGCTCGGCGGCAAGGTGATCCTCGACGCCGACGCGAAGCAGTTCCTGCCGCTGATGAACCTCCGGCAGCTGGATCCTGCCAAGCCGTAAGCACCGCCCGACGCCCACACGCCCGCCACCGAAACCATGAACAAC
>CANHYS010000327.1 GCA_947464585.1 Planctomycetaceae bacterium
CCCGTGTCGACGAAGAACAGATCCGGGGTCGTCCGCACGAAGTCGATGGCGAGCAGGTCGCGCCGCTCCAGCCGCTCCGCGTTTTCAAGGTCCCGCAGCCGATTCCGCCTCGCCGCCAGCCGGTTCTGCGGCTGTTTCTTCGGTATCTTCGCCGCCTGCGTCCGCTTAGGAAAAAGCGTTTCAAAAACGTTCATGGCTGACTCCAACTGCTGGGTGAACTGCGGAGTGACACGCGCTTCGACACGGCGAAAAACAAAAAAAGCCGGCGCGAACGAACACCCGTGTGTTCACTCGCGCCGGCTCTCGCGTTGCAGAACCCCCCGGCCTCAGCCGGGATGTTCCCTCAACTCGTTTTCCGACACATCAGGATTTAATTGCTCGACTCAGCCACCGCCCATGGCATGCGTGTGCGCGCCTGCGGTTTCCTCGTCAGTGGATTCTTACGCGTGAGACTTCACGACGGACAACCTGCCTCACTCGCTTTCAGTGAGCGAGCGGCCCTGAGCCGTTGCAACGCAACGACTTGCGACCCGGGTGGATTCCGCGGGACACATGCGACAGGCGCTCACATCCCGCATTCCCCTTGCTTGCGCTGCGGGATTGGATGAGAGAAATCCGCCTCGCGGCGTTATGCGGCGCGGAGCGACGTCGCCGACCGTGGCGGCGCGAGCTTGAAGAGCGCGAAGAGGTCGTCCTGCGTGAGGCCGCTCGCAGCCGGGGCCTCCGCCTGCGAAAGGATCGTGTCGGAAAGATCCCGCTTGCGGCGAAGCACCTCGTCGATCCGCTCCTCGATCGTGTTCGCCGACAGAAACCGGGTGACGGTCACCGCGCCGACGGCCCCAATTCGGTGGGCCCGGTTGATCGCCTGATCCTCGACGGCGGGATTCCACCAGCGGTCGAAGAGAAACACGTACTGCGAGAACTGCAGGTTGAGCCCCACCGCTCCCGCGCCGTAGGAAAGCAGGAGCACGGAATGCTGTTTCTCGTGCTTGAATTGCCGAATCGCTTCATCACGAGCCGCAGTCGACATGCCGCCGTGGTATTCGAGTGCCCCGAACCGGGAGAGTTTTCCTCGCAGCCGGCCGAGCGTCTCCACCCACTGGCTGAAGACGAGCGCCTTCTTCCCGCTGGCGTGGATCTCCTCGAGGTCGGCCTCCAGGCACTCGAGCTTCGCACTTTCCCCCGTGAACGTGTCGAAATTGCAGATCTGCTTGAGCCGGAGCACCAGTTCGAAGACGTTCTGAATCGTCGCCTCCTGGCCCAGATCGGCCAGCCGCAACACCCCTTCCTCCTCCGCGCGGCGGTAGGTCTCCCGCTGCTCGGGTGTCAGCTCGATCCGCTCGTCGCGATTGAGCCGGGGCGGCATGTCCTTGAGCACCTTATCCTTGGTGCGACGGAGCACGTGGTCGGCCGCGGCGGCTCCCATCACCTTCGGCGACATCCGCTCGTTGAGATGGCCCGGGGCGATGAACTCGAACACCCCCACGAGATCGTCGGAGCTATTTTCGACCGGCGTGCCCGTGAGCGCCCAGCTGCGGCGGCGGGATACCGACCGAACCGCTTCGCTCGTCTGGCTCGAGCGGTTCTTGATCCGCTGTGCCTCGTCGAGCACCATCAGATCGAACGACAGGCCAAGTTCCGCGATCAGTTCGCGGTCGCGGACGAGCACCTCGTAGTTGGCAACTTTCACCGGAACATCAGCGAGCGACCACTGCCACCGCCGCCGCTGCTGGTCTCCTTCGATCACAGCGACCAGGATCTCCGGCGCCCAGTCGGCCAACTCCCGAGTCCAATTGCTGACGAGCCCCTTGGGACAGACCACGAGCACGCGGCGGGCCTCGCCCGACCGAACGAGCAGCCGGATCGACGAGATCGCCTGCATCGACTTGCCAAGGCCCATCTCATCGGCCAGCACCGCGCCGTGCCGCGGCATCAGAAACGCCATCCCGTCAAACTGGAAGGGAAACGGCTGGCGGGGAAACTCGAGGCTGCTCGTCTCGAGGATCGTCTCGAGGTCGGGCTGCAGCAGATAGAAAAACCGCTCCGAGAGCTTGACGACATCGGCCGGCGGGGCGATCCGCGTCCGCTTCGGCGGCGGGGCCGGGGAGTCTGCTTCCGCGCCAGCCTGCGGTTCCTCGGACGGCGGCACAAGCGGCACCGTCGCGGATGCTGCGTCTGCGTGGGCTGCACGCTTCGGCACCGCAGGTGGCGGGGCGAGTGCGGGCTGAAACCGGAAGCTCTGCACAACTGGCCGCGCATCAAAGAGACCGATCCGAGTCACAGCGGGCCGCGGCACGTCGATCGGAAACCGCAATGCCGCAGGTCGGACGACCCGCGGATCCACACGGGGCACAACCGCCACCGGCGGGATCGCCAGCTCCATCGCCCGCCATGAATGCACCGGTCGGATCTGCCCGGAGTCTGTCGTCATCGAACACTCCGTCATTCGTTCCTGCCACCCATCAAAGCCCGCCTGCTTCTGCCGTCAACGCCGCTGCGCCTCGTCGATCGCGGCGCGAATCCGTTCGAATGGCTCGCAGAGCTCAACCGCGGCCGCAAGCTCCTCGAGTCTCTCCCGCAGGTCGACCTCGCGAGAAGCGTCGATGGCATGCGGACTGACGCTGGCATTGCCAATCGTGAAACTGCAGGTGCCAAGCATGCTGCCACCGACGGCCGCGGGCGCCCCCAAGGTGGCGTCTCGAACGAACGCGACGGGGAGCTTCGTATGGCTCCGCACATGCAGCATCGGCTCGATGTCGGTGAGCACCATCTCCGGCGTCACGGTGCCCTCGGCCAGGAGGGTGCCGCCGATCTGCTGGCCGTGCAGGTGCGACTGGAGCGTGGAGCCGAACAGGATCTGCTGGGCCCGCGACACCTTGACGGGAGCCGTGCAATGAAACTCGAGCGGCCGCCCCAACGGGTCAACCAGCAGGTAGCCGCCGAAAACGCCATGCGACCCCGACTCGACCGCCGTGAGAAACCCGTAGGCCCGGGGCCCCGCAGCCGCTCCGCCTGTTGACTCGGCCAGCTTTTGCTCCATGCTGCGTTCGATCCCTCCGCCGGAGTCGGGGTGGCTGCTTCCCTGCGGCCGCTCCCTTCCGCTCCATCCATCGGGCATCCTCTCCGCCCACTTGAGCGGCAGGATCCGGACCTCCCGCGTCACGCCCCGCAGGTCCGCGTCACGGAAGCTGGGGAAACCCTGACGGCTAGCCCCCCAACACGCCGCCCGCGTGGAAAAGAACCCTCATGCTGCCTAAGATAGAAGGGCTATTGGGTCCATCCGCCGCGAGAGCACTCATGAACGACGTTCCGCAGGTCTGCACGCAGCTCGATATCTCCGCCACCATGATCGGCCCCGCGGTCTCCGCCCCACTGCCGCTGGCCGACGCGTCGGAAACCAACCGTCTGCTCCGCGATATGGTCGCCCTGCAGCACCGCTCCTGCGAACTGCTCACGGAACTGGTCAATCAGGTCTCGCTCCAGCAGCGTCAGCGAAACGCCGAGCTCAAGGCCTGGAAGGAGGCCAACCCGAAGCTGGCCAATGCCTGCCGCCATGCCGCCGAGTCACTGACGAAGGTGCATGGAGAGTTTCTCTCGAACATCGCCAACGAAGCCTTCGACAACGCCGAGAGCTTTTCAGACAGCGATTACGCCCTCGGCGATTTTCTCGACCGCTATGGTCCGCGGCTTGCCCACTTCAATGGCGTGCTCCAACTCTTGTCGCAGCTGAGCGCCCAGCCGCCCCAGCCTCTTGCTGAAAAGCCGTCTCAAGACTGACGCATCGGCCTCGGCGTGCGTCGAGTCGGCCCCAGCTGCGTCTTGATCCCGATCCCTGCCCCTTCCTCCGGAAATCCATCATGGTCACGCCGTCCGCCTCCCAGCCCGCCTCATCTGCCGCTGCCGTCAAGCCTCCGGTCTTTCAGGTTGCCGATGCCGCGGCAGTCGCCCAGGCCCGCCAACGGCTCGATGCCCACACGGTGGACATGATGGCCTGGCACTTCCATCCCTCGACGGGCTGCCCCTTCTGGCTCGACTACGCGAAG
>CANHYS010000328.1 GCA_947464585.1 Planctomycetaceae bacterium
CGACACCGCCGACTTCCAACTGTTCACGCGGTGGTTCACGGTCGACGGCCTGGCAACAGTGGAGGACGTGGGGCGGGGAGCGATTGCAGACGAGGCCTGACCGCGATCGCGGAGAGCGATTACACTGGTCCGTAATCGGGCCCGTAGCTCAGCGGTTAGAGCAGGGGACTCATAATCCCTTGGTCGTGTGTTCGAATCACACCGGGCCTAGTTCGTTTGTGATCCTTGTTTCCCAGTGCGGATGGCTCCTCCGGTGGTGCGACGTCAGCACCCCTGGAAGTGGCACTGTTAGCAAAACTGTTAGCAAACGGCCCCGCGAACACCCGCTGGACCGCATCGAACGCCGCCCATGCAGCCTCGGCCGTCCGTTGGGCGTCGGTGCCCACGTAGAACCGCAGGGTCGTCTCAATCGACTCGTGCCGCATCAACTCCATCAGTTGGGCAGGCATCAGCCGCGCCGCCCACCGCACGCCGAACGCGCGGCGGAAGTCATGGGCGGATGCGTACTTCACCTTCTCGGGATCCTTCGGGTTCACGTACACCTTCACGCCCGCCGCCTTGCCGATCTTCGAGACGATCTTCGAAACCTCCCAGTCCCGGTACCGCCCCTGTCGGCCTTCGAGGTGGAACACCGTCCCCGTCCTGGCCTCCTCCGGCGTCTCCAGCAGAAGGAGTGCGAACTCGGGGGCGATGGGCAGTAGCCGGTCGGCATTCCCCTTTTCCAACTCGCCGGGCACCTGCAGCATCGGCCGCCCGTCCCGAGGAAAGACTGGGAAAATCTTCTCGGGCCTGTCCCACCAAAGGTCGAGCGATTCGCCAAGCCGCAGGCCGCTCGCCCAGAGGCCTCGGAGGTAGTGTCGCCAGTGCGGCGCGTCCTTCTCGCCCACCACGCCCGGCACGGCGGCCACCATCCGCTCAAACTCTTCCGCCGTGGTCGCTCTACCCTTCATCGGCCGCCCCTTGCTCTTCTTCAGCCGGTGAATCTTCGGGAACGCTGGCCGAACCACGAGCAGTTTCTGCCGTACGGCCCAGTTCAGGGCAGCCTTCAGGTGGGCGAGGTAGGCGGCAATCGTCGTCTCAGCAACCTCATCCTCACGGAGTCGCACGACCAGGTGGGATAGCCGCGCCTCGGTCACGTCACGGAGTCGGGTTGGGTTCAACTCCTTCTCCACGCGGTCGAAGACGACACGGATCTTCACGCCTGTCTGCTTCGCCAAGCCAGGAACAACTTCCCGCTCGTACCGCTCCCGAAACTCCGTCCACGCGAGCCGCGACGGGAGGCCGCCGGCGCCGGCCTGCAGTTGGGATTCAAGTTCAGCGGCCAGCCTTTCCGCCAGCTTGCGCTCGCGGGCGAGGCCCGTCCGCTTCACACTCGTCGTCTTCGTGCGTTTCCGCTGCGTGATCGGGTCACACCATTGAAGTTGGTAGTGCGGTCTGTCGCCGAACTCGACCACGTACACTTTGATCTCGCCGTCGTCAGCCATACTCAAAGTCTCCTTGCCGCCCAGGGCGGCGCTACGAGGACCGATCGCCATCCTACGCCCCACCCCGGCCCGCACCGAGGTGTGTGTGTTTCGCGCGCCGCCGAACGGGATCACGCCGGGGGGACACCTGGTTCGCCGACTTCGGTGACGATCCTCACCACCGCGCACCGCCCCCGGCCACCGAGTTGGATCTTCACAAGCCCCTCCGCCTCCAGGGCGTGGACGCCGCGACGGGCCTGGTCCTGCGACAGCCCCATGGACCGCCGCAGGGAGGCGTCGACACGGATCTCAGCGGTGCGGTCCTTTTGGACGCCGTGTTTGAACCAGATCGCCAGTCCCGCCATCAGCGCGGCCTTGCCGTTCATTGCCGCCCGCTGGAGCCACCACATTGGCGGCTTGCCACCCAGATACGCCAGCCCAGCCCGCTTCAGCCTTGGCGTCGCAGCATGGACAACCGGCACCGGCACGCTTGCACGAAAGGTCTCCAGATCGACATCCACAGCCCGGTACCCCTACTAGTAATAGAAAAAGAACTTCTTGAAGAACTAAAAGAAGAATTGAACCGGTTCAGCACTGGTGCTGATGTGGGTCGACACCAATGCCGAACTAGATCAGCACTTATGTCGATGCTGGTACCGGCCCGGCCAACCGCGTGACGGTGTTCCAGAAGTCCTCGCCCGCCTCGTCTATGTAGCGGTCCGGGTATCTGACGATCTCGAAGTCGGTGCCGATCTCGAACCCGTCGAGAACGATCCGCGAGGCCTCCGCCATGATTCCACGGGCCTGAGCCGCCACCTCATCAATCGTGTCTGCCGGCCCCTCTACGACCACGGCATCATGGACGGGGGCACACAGACCAATCCCGGCTTCAACGAGCATGCAGCAGGCCAGCCGGAGCATCTCGGCACCGTGGGCCTGGCAGGGAAAGTTCGCCAGGCTCCGGGCGTTGGCACCCTTCATGGGGTCAGCGGAGGGCCCGACGTGAATCGGCCAGCCGAAGACGGTCTGCAGTCGCCCCAGTAGCATGGCCCTGTCGACCGCGGCCTCGGACCATTTCCAGAACGCCGGATAGGTTTCGCGGTGCAGCCGGAGGAGCCTCTTGGCCATATCGACCGGCTGACCGATCCGATCCGCCAGCGCTTCCGCGCCCATGCCATATTGCACGGCCAGCACGCACGCTTTGAACAGTGCCCGTTGGTCGGCGTGCGTCTTCTTTGTGCCCCGGGGAGGGATTGCGCCCGCCTGCTTACCGAAGGCAAGATACGGGTCGCCGGACCGGTAAGCCTCGGCCATGGCATCGTCGCCCGATAGCGCCGCCGCGATCCCGAACTCCTGTTGCGAATAATCGAGATACGCGACTGCCATGCCCATTTCCGGCTTGATCAGGCTCCGCAGCCACCGGGACGGACCGAAAATAAATTTTGCGTTTGATGGCTGGTTCCGGCCCGTCCTCGCGCGGAACGGCATGATCCCGGTGCGGTTCCTGCCATCAGGACCGATAGCGAGGTCATCAAAGAGCCGCATCTTGCCCAACGCCGCCCGCAGCTCCCGCAGCTCCGCCACGACGGGGTAGGCCTTCGCCATGGCGCGGAGCGTGTCATCGTCCATTTTGAGCTGACCGCTCTCCAGCCGTGGCCACGGGATGTTGTTGGCGATAAGCCAATCAGCAAACTTCTCCCGCTTGAACGTCAAGCCGTCGAAAACGCCGTAGCGGGCGTCCACCTCCGCCACGAGCGCCGCCTGAATGTCCTGCCAGCGGGCCCGGAGGTGGTTGAACATCGACACGTCGATAGGTATTCCGCGGTGCTCCATGCTCGCGACCGCCCAGCCGTAGCGCCCACGGAGGAGCGCCCGCGGCAGGTCGATCCGGGGCAGCATTCGCGGCAGCAGCCGCTCGAGGGCATACACGTCCTCGGCGCAGTAGTCGAGAAGGCCCTGCCGCTCGTCGGCCGTGAATGGGCCGCCGCGCATGGCGAGGTCCCGCATCGCTGTCTTCTCGGCGCCATCCATCGCCGGCAGCCCGTGGTAGACGAGCGCCCCGAGCAGGCCGGCACCGCTCACTGTGCTCAGGCCGTTGGTCAACGCCCGGAACTCGACGAACAGGTCGAGCACCCTGGCGGGAGCCGGCCAGTTGAGGGCGTAAAACACGCTGAACTCAGCCGGCGCGGAATAGGACACGAAGAGCGCCCTGTCGTCGATCCGGAAGGGCGGCGCTTTCATCGTGGAGAGCTGGTCCTGCCAGAGCCGGAGCTCACGGCCCGAGCGTAATTCGCGGGCGACTACACAGATCGGGACGGGCCGGCAGCCGGCTGTCGCCGAGTACTCGGTGTCGACGACCCACACCTCCTCAAAGGCCTCCAAGCCGTCGAGATCAAACGTCTGGAATGAAATCATCGGGAACCTCGCTTTCCGATGGCTAGGGGATGAGTGAGCGTCGCGATGACGCGATCGTCGAACGCCTCGTAGATCAACGCACCGAGACACACCGGAGGCCACGACGGCCGGCCGAGCCCTGGGTGGTCGGTGGTCACGATGAACCGCTTGTGCTCCTCA
>CANHYS010000329.1 GCA_947464585.1 Planctomycetaceae bacterium
ATCGCGTCTCCCTGCGAGAGCACGAGCACGTCGATGCAGTTCTTCAGATCCTTGGGGTGATCACGGAACGGGGTGCCGCGGAATCCCTGTTCGTCGAGCGCCAGGGCATGCACCATGGTGCCCATCGCCCCGTCGAGAACGGCGATGCGATTGGCCAGGAGAGTGTGGAGAGAATCGGCACGGGCGGACGGATTGGAAGGGGGCATCAGGTGTCTTGTGACTTGTGTGGGGACGGAATGGGAGCAGGGCAAGGACCGCGGGACCATCATCGAATCGGTGATGATCGGCATATCCTGCCCAGTCCGATGATACTTTGCCCTTGAAGAATAGACGATTGGGTGAAAGAGGCGCACTGCGTGGAGCCGGGTGGGGGGCAGCCCCGCGGACCTTGCCGCAGTGGGGGCGGCGTCCGGCGGCGTGGCCCGGCGTTCAAGGGCCCCGCATCGTGGCGACGATGCTCAGGCGGGGGATTCGGGGAAGGCGAGGGTGAGCGACGTTCATGGAGGTTTTAGCCTGCATTCCTGAGCTTTCATGCCCTGCTGGCTTCGTGGCAACTGCGGTTCCGGAGCCGTCACGGTCGGCGGATATGGGCCCAGTGGTCGCTGGGCCGGTCTCGACCCAGGATCCTGCAGCCCCGGCGGCGGACACGGATGCGGATACCGCTGAGTGTGTTGTCCCTGCCCCACGCCGCACCGTGGTCCGCCGTTCGCAGACCACTCGGTTTCCATCGCCATCCATCATTGCTCTCGTGGCCGTGGCGGCCGCTTTCTGGGCCGCTGCCTGGCGCAACGATCGGCTGCGGCTGGAGGCGGCCAGGCAGCAGCGGCCGGAACGGCTGGCCCAGGAACTGCCTGCGGCTGCCGGTGCGGCAAGGAGCGTCACGCCATGACGCCTGCCACCGCCACGCTTGACGCGGTCGATCGTGCCTTTCTCTGGCATGCCGACCGGGCGCGTCGGCACCCGTCGCGGCCAACGCAGGTGCTTTCCAGCGGTGCTGCGGCGGCCGTGAGCGACGCGATCGCTCCACGACCGGCGGCGGCTGCACTGGTGCCCGCCGCCGCCATCGATCCGCAGCCGATCACCGATGACGGCATGGGCACGCTGGTCGACAGGCTCCTGCGGGTCGTTCCCCATGCCTGGTCGCATCTCGCCAAACGGGTGGAGGATGCCCATCACGCTGGTGCCGACGTGATCGCCATCACCGGCGCCCGCCGTGGCGAAGGCCGGACGACGCTGGTCGAGGGTCTGGCTCGGGCGCTCATGGCCCGCGGCCGTCGTGTGGAGTGTCACGACCGCGTGCCCTTGGAACTGGCATCGGCAGGCCGGGAGGGCGGCACCATCGTGCTTGTCGATGCGGGCGTCTGGTTTCCGGGAGGTCCGCTCCGCCGGGCGTGGCTGGAGCGGCAGAGCCTGGGCTGCCATGCCGTCATCCTCGTCCGCAGTGCCGATCAGCCGGCGTGTCCGGCCCGCGGCGTGGCACTCGAGGCCGTTGGGCTGAAGGTTCTCGGGGAAGTGCTCACCATGACGCCGCCGGCGACGACCGGCATTCGGGTCCAGTGAAGAGGTGACGACCATGTCTCGACTGACCATGACACGCCAGCCTTCCCCTGAGTTTCCGCCGCTCACCGGACCCCAGGAGGCCGCCGCGGCGAAACTGGCCTACGTGGCCGATCAGCCTGGCGCGATCGCGCTCCTGTGTGGGCCTGCGGGTGTGGGCAAGACGACGGTGCTTCGTTTGGTGGCTGCGGATGGCCTGCCGAAGTCGCAGAGCATCCGGCTGATGTCGTGGGCGGACATCCGGGCCGATCGCGGGGATCTGGCTGCCGGCGGCATGCGAGCGGCCGCGAGTGACGACGACTCCTTCCCCCACGTCCTGCTCATCGACGATGCGCATCGGGCCGCGGCTGCCGAACTGGTCGATTTCGTCGAGTGGTGCCGGCGCCGGCACGAGCGAATCGCGATCGTGCTGGCCGGCGAGGGCCGGCTGCTCTCGCTTGTCGCCAGTGATGCGAGGCTCGAACAGTCTGTCCGGCTGCGGGCGACGGTGCCCACGTTCACGCTGGCTGAATCGCGTCGGTTCCTCGGCTCTATGCTGGCGTTCAACGCCGCCGCGGCGGATGGAGAAGCCGTGATTCGCACGATCCATGAGATCGCTGGCGGAGTGCCCGCGATCGCGGTGCGGCTGGCCGAGATGATCGACATGCTCGCCGCCGCCGATCCGCGTCGTGACCTCACCCCGGATGACGTCGAGGCGATCCACCGACGGCTCTCCCTCAGCGCCGCGTGAGTGGGGAACGTCGCGAAGAACATCGCGAAGGCCGAGGGACTCTGGGCCGAAGGTCCCCTTCATCCCGTC
Source organism: Planctomycetaceae bacterium (assembly GCA_947464585.1). Next base: position 2,357 of record CANHYS010000329.1, read on the forward strand.
GCTTGCGCTCAGGGCTTTTATTGGATCGACAGCCACCTCGGCCTGTTGAAGCGACCTCTTTCCGTCGTCAGGACGAGGCTTCGGCCGCCCGGGCGAGATAGGCCTGCACCGAATCGGGGGAGGCAGCGCCGGGACGGCGGCCCGGTGCGAATGGCGTCGGATCGAGTGCCGGTGTGCGGCCGGTGATCAGGTCGGCGAGCATGACGGCCGTGCCGGTCGATTGATGGAGCCCGGCGCGGAAATGCCCGGCGGCGACGAAGGCGTTGCTGCACGCAGGCGTGGCACCAAGAAAGGGAAGCCCATCGACGGAGCCCGGACGCAGGCCGGCCCACGACTGCTCGATCGCTGCTTGAGGAAGTGGCCCGAGCAGTGCATGCGCGAATGCGAGCAGTCGCTGGATTGTCTGCGGCGTCGTGATTTTTGCGAAGCCTGCATCCTCGATGGTCGAGCCCACCAGCAGTCGGCCATCGCTGCGCGGCACGAGATATTCGAGGCCGACGTTCACCACCCGCGTGAGCACCTGCTCAGGAAGGCGCAGAAGCGCGATCTGGCCGCGGATCGGCCGCGTTTCGATCTGCAGTCCGAGCGACTCAGCGAGATGACCCGACCAGGCACCGGCCGCCAGGCAGTAGCGGTCGGCCCGCACCGTGTCGGTCGCCGCGCCGCCTTCGCTGTGGGCGATGCGAATGCCTTCGATCCGGCCGTTGGCCACGTCAATCGATCGCACGTCCACGACTGGCGTGATCTCCACGCCCCGCACGTGGCACGACCGCGCAAGTGCCTCCAGATGCCGTGGAGGACGGATCCTCATCTCCTCGGGCAAGAGGAGACCGCTTTCGATCCGGCCCTGCTCGACCGCCGCCCGGAGGGCCGGCTCCTGCGCGGCCACATCGAGGGGCGTGAGCTGCTCGCAGCGGGTTCCCTTGGCACGCCAGGCGGCTGCCGCCTCGCGGAGGCGGGCCGAGCCCTGTTCGTCCCGGGCAAGGTGCAGGCCGCCGCACGGCTGCAGTTCGTTGTCGATGCCGGTCTCGGAGCGGAGTTCCTCGGCCCAGGTCCTGTGGAGCCGATCGGAATAGGCGGTCAGCCGTTCGTTCGCCGATGCGGCTGCAAAGTCGGGTGCCGGTGGAAAAATGCCGGCTGCTGCCCAGGAGGCGGTGTCGCGGGTGGCATCGCGGGCGAGCACGCGGACCGAGAGTCCGCGACCGGCGAGCTCACGGGCGATCGACAGGCCGACGACGCCTCCGCCGATGATGCAGCAGTCTGTCATGCCGGAGCGAGTTCCAGTTTCAGTTGAGGTTCAGGGCCCGTTGCAGTTCCACAGCCAGCCAGCCGACGTCAGGCGTTGGTGGCGATGTCGGGCGTGTCGGCGATGTTCACCCAGACATGCACATGGGGCGCGCCGCGGAAGTGCCAGACGAACGAGGGACCCTCCAGCCGCCAGCAATCCCAGACGCCATCGTTGCCGAGATCGCCCTGCCGGTAGAACGCGAGCCGGCAGGCGTCGAGGCCCCCCTGCGTGTCGAGGCACTTCCGCGCCTCGGCCCGGTCGGCAGCCCGGAACGGCTCGATCAAGAGGCCGAGCACACGGTCCATCTCAGCCCGCTGGTCGGCGGAAAGATCGGTCACCGCGATGCCGGGCAGCGTCGTGCCGCGGCCTCGAAAGGCGACCGCATTCTCA
>CANHYS010000330.1 GCA_947464585.1 Planctomycetaceae bacterium
CCTTTGCGAATTCGAACATCCTCCGGTTGGCGGCGGCATCCTTGGTGAAGCGATTCACGCCATGGGCCGAGACCGCGAGGCCGAGGTCTGCCAGCTTCTTCTTCATGCTGTCGATCGCAGCGGCATCGGAGGCGATCGGATACATGCCGGGATAGAACTCCACGAACTTGAAGCCCAGATCGCGGGTGTGTTGGAGCGCCTCGTCGACCTTGTAGTTGCGGAGCGAATAGATCTGCAGGCCCAGGTTGAGGTTGTTGGCCGAGGCTGCACTGGCCAGGCGACGCAGGGGAGAGAGGGGCGATAGTGGCGAAAGTGCGACGGCGCCGGCCGTGCCGGCGAGGAATGAGCGACGGGAGAGATTCGTGCTGGGCATCGGGGCGACTCCTGCGTGTGAAGAACCGGTCGGGATCGTAAGATAGTTCAATCACAAGTCCCCTGCACGCCGCACGGAAAACTCCCGATGTCCACGCTATCCGCCCCTGCCGCAGCCCCCGGCAATTCCTCCGCCCTGAAGTCGCACTGCCGCTCGATTGCCGAGCGAGCACGACGGGCGGCCATCGATCTTGCCGGCGTGCCTGGCGACAAGAAGGCCGCCTGCCTGCGGGCCGCCGCCGCCGCCATCCGGGCCGACGTCGCCGAGATTCTCGCGGCCAACAAGCTCGACCTTGCCGCCGCCCCCGGCTTCGGCCTGACGGCCGCCGCCATCGACCGGCTCACGCTCGATCCCAAGCGGGTGGAGGGGATCGCCGCGGGTGTCGAGGCGGTGGCGCTGCTGCCCGATCCGGTGGGCGAGGTGATCGAGGAATCGAGGCAGCCGAGCGGGCTCATGGTCCGCAAGATCCGGGTGCCGCTGGGTGTGGTGTTTTTCATCTACGAGTCGCGGCCCAATGTCACGGCCGATGCGGCGGCGGTGGCCCTCGCGGCTGGCAATGCCATCATCCTTCGGGGCGGCAAGGAGGCGGCCCATTCCAGTGGCCGGATCGTGGAGAGCATGCGGAGGGCGATCGCCACCGCCGGCCTGCCTGCAGACTGCGTGCAGTTGGTCGATACCGCCGACCGCGAGGCCGTCGGTGCGTTTCTCGAAATGGATGACCTCATCGACATCGTCATTCCCCGTGGAGGCGAGACCCTCATCCGACGCGTCTGTTCCGAGGCACGGATGCCGGTGCTCAAGCACTTCACTGGCAACTGCCATGTCTACATCGATCGGTCGGCCGACCTCGCCATGGCGAAGTCCATCACCGTCAATGCAAAGTGCCAGCGGATGGGCGTCTGCAATGCCGCCGAATCGCTGCTCGTGCACTGCGACGTGGCGGAGCGGTTCCTCCCTGATATCGCCGCCGCTCTCGATGCGCACAAGGTCGAGATCGTCGGCGACGCTGCCACCCGCCGGCTCGTGCCTGCGGCGGGCGTGGCGAGTGAGGCCGATTTTGCGACGGAATATCTCGGTCCCAAGATCTCGGTGGCCGTGGTCGATTCGGTCGACGCGGCGATCGACCACATCAACCGCTACGGCTCCCGGCATACCGACGCGATCGTGTCGGCCGACCAGACCGCGATCGATCGGTTTGCGGCCCGAGTCGACACGGCGGTGGTGATGATCAACGCCAGCACCCGGTTTAACGATGGCGGCGAGATGGGGCTGGGCGCCGAGATCGGCATCTCCACCGACAAGCTCCACGCCCGGGGCCCATGCGGCACGCGGGAACTCACGACCTATAAATATGTCGTGGTCGGGAGCGGGCAGGTGCGGTCGTGATGCGTCTCCTCCTCCTCGTTACGATTCCCGTCATCGCCTGTGTGCCGTTTGCCATGAATGAATCTGCCTTCGCGAACGAGCCCGCCGATCCCCATCTCTGGCTGGAGGAGGTCACGGGCGAGAAGCCGCTCGAGTGGGTGCGCAGCCGCAATGCCGCATGTGTGGCGGCGCTGGCCGGCTCAGACCGGTTCAAGACCCTCGAGGCACGGATTCGCGGCATTCTTGATTCCAAGGAGCGGATTCCGATGGTCACGAAGATCGGCGACCGCTTCTACAACGTCTGGCGGGATGCCGCACACCCCAAGGGGCTGTGGCGGCGGACGACGCTCGACGAATACCGCAAACCTGAGCCTGCCTGGGAGACCGTGCTCGACCTCGATGCGCTCTCGGTGCAGGAGGGGGAAAACTGGGTCTGGCACGGCGCGTCCGTGCTCGAGCCGGCGGATCGGCTCTGCCTCGTGTCTCTCTCCCGCGGGGGCGCCGACGCCGACGTGGTGCGGGAGTTTGACCTCGAAAAGAAGGCATTCGTGGAGGGTGGCTTCACGCTGCCCGAAGCCAAGAGCCGCGTGGCCTGGCGCAGTGCCGACAGTCTGTTCGTCGCCACCGATTTCGGCCCCGGGTCGCTCACCGACTCAGGCTACCCGCGGACGATCCGCGAATGGCCCCGCGGCACGCCGCTTGCCGCCGCGCCGGTTGTCTACGAAGGCCAGTCCGACGACATGAGCGTGACCGCCTGGCGGGACCTCACGCCCGGCTTCGATCGCGACTTTGTCGTTCGACAGAAGACCTTCTACACGAGCGAGATGTTCCTCCGCCGTGACGGGCGACTCGTGAAGATCGAGAAGCCGGACGACGCGTCGGCCGCGGTGCATCGAGAGTGGCTGCTGCTCGAGTTGCGGAGTCCGTGGACTGTGGCCGGCACGACCTATCCGGCCGGCAGCCTGCTGGCGGCCGAACTGGAAGGTTTTCTCACTGGTGATCGCACGATCCACGTGCTCTTCGAGCCCACACCGCGGACGTCGCTGATCTCCTTCGCCTCCACGCGAAACCATCTGATCGTGACCACGCTCGACAACGTCCGCAACCGACTGTTCACGCTGACCTTTCGAGATGGCACGTGGCAACGCCAGCCTCTGCAGGGCCTCCCCGAATACGGCACGGCCTCGTGCATCCCGGTTGACGACCTGGAGACGGATGAATTCTTCCTGATCACGGCCAGTTCGCTCCAGCCATCGACGCTGTCGCTTGGAAACGTCGGTGGCGTGGCCCAGGCTCCTGCACCTGCACCTGAGAAGCTCAAACAGTCGCCGGCGTTTTTCGATGCCGCCGGGCTGCGGGTGAGCCAGCATGAGGCGGTGTCCAAAGATGGCACGCGCGTTCCCTATTTCCAGATCGGCCCCGAGAACCTGCCTGCCGATGGCAGCACGCCGACACTGCTCTATGGCTATGGCGGATTCGAGATTCCGCTCCTACCGGGCTACGAGCCGATCGCGGGTGCCGCGTGGCTGGAGCAAAAGCACGTCTACGTGATCGCAAACATCCGTGGTGGCGGCGAATTCGGGCCGGAGTGGCATCAGGCGGCCCTAAAGGCGAAGCGTCCCCGGGCCTATGAAGACTTCATCGCAGTGGCTGAGGACTTGATTGCCCGGAAGGTGACATCGCCCAAGCACCTGGGCATCAAGGGAGGCAGCAACGGCGGTCTGCTGATGGGCAACATGCTGACGATGCGGCCCGACCTCTTCGGCGGCATCGTCTGCCAAGTGCCGCTGCTCGACATGCGGCGGTATCACAGGCTGCTGGCGGGGGCGAGCTGGATGGGCGAATACGGCAACCCCGACAAACCGGAGGAGTGGGAATTCATCCGCGGATTTTCGCCCTATCACAATCTCGATCGGGAGCGGGCGTATCCGCCGATCCTGATCACCACGTCCACGCGGGATGACCGCGTGCACCCAGGCCACGCCCGCAAGATGACGGCCCGGCTCGAGGAGTTGGGCAAGCAGGTGCTCTCTTACGAGAACATCGAAGGCGGCCACGGCGGCGCGGCCGACAACCGGCAGCGGGCCTTCATGGACGCACTCGGCTACACGTTCCTCGACCGCGAGTTGAAGTGATCGCGCGGCTGCGAGGCCAGTCCCCCGGCGCGTGAGGGAAAAACGAGTCCGCAGGCTGCAGACGCCTACTGGACCGACTCCACCAGCAGCGTGTGCTTCACGGGCGCGAGCTGCGCATGGGCGTCTTTATCCAATTGCTCCCAGCGGCTCATCA
>CANHYS010000331.1 GCA_947464585.1 Planctomycetaceae bacterium
CCGCGCGTGCTCGACGAAAAACTCGCGGCGGCCACCACCACCCCCAAGCGACTGCGTGTGATCTGGGCGCTGCACGTCACCGGGCAGCTCTCCGCCGCGCACATCGAGCGGCTGCTCGACGACCCCGATCCAGCGGTGCGGGGCTGGGCGATCCAACTGGCCGCTGAGGGTGGCACCCTATCGCCCACTCTGCTCGACCGGCTCCACCGGCTCGCGGCCGAGGATCCCTCGCCAGTGGTCCGTCTGGCGATCTGCTCGGCCCTCCAGCGGCTGCCGCCCGCGGCCCGCTGGCCGATCTCCACGGCACTCGTGGCCCATGCCGAAGACACCGAGGACCACAATCTCCCGCTCATGAACTGGTATGCCATCGAGCCGCTCGTGCCGCTCGATCCGGCCCGGGCGCTCACGATCGCCGCCGCAAGCCGCATCCCCACGGTGTCGCGGTTCATCGTCCGCCGAGCCGCCTCCGACGAGTCGTGCTACGAGCCGCTCGTGGCGCAGTTGTCGGCCAGCGACTCGACCGCGCGGAAGTGGATGCTCGAGGAGATCGTGGCGGCGCTGGCCGCCCGCGGCCGGATGCCGGCGCCGCGGGCCTGGCAGCAGGGCTACGAGCAACTCCGCGCCGACTCGGACGACGCGGTCCGCAGACTGGCGGATCTGGCGGCGGTACGGTTTGGCGACCCACGGGTCGTGCCGCAGTTGCGGGCTCTGGTCGCCAACCGCGACGCCGACCGCGGCCAGCGTTGCGAGGCCTTGCAGGCACTTGTCAGCTCCCGCGACGACGGGCTGCCGCCGGTGCTCCAGCGGCTTGTCGACGATCCCGCGATTCAGAAGGAGGCGATCGACGGCCTCGCCGCTGTTCCCGGTGACGGCACCCCCGCCGCGCTCGTGGCCGCCTATGAGGGTCTGCCGGCGGAGTGTCGGCAGGCGGCGATCGCCACGCTCACATCGCGGCCCGCCTGGACGCTCAGCTTGCTCGACGCCATCGCGACAGGCGCCGTGCCGCGGGGTGATCTCTCGGCGTTCACCGTCGGCCGGCTCGCGCAGTCGGCCGACCCACGGGTGCTCGCGAGGCTCAACGAGGTCTGGGGCACGATCCGGGCCACGCCCGCCGACCGGAAGGCCGACTTCGACAAGTGGCGGACGGCGCTGAAGCCTGCCGTGATGAAGGATGCCGATCTCTCGCAGGGCCGGGCCACATTTGCCAAGACCTGTGGCGCCTGCCACCAGCTGCACGGGCAGGGCGGGCGGATCGGGCCCGACCTGACGGGATCGAATCGGGCCGACCTCGAATACCTGCTGGCGAATCTGCTCGACCCGAGCGCCGTCGTGGGCCGCGACTACCAGACGACGATCGTGGTGACCGACGACGGCCGGTCGATCGCCGGCATCGTAGTCAAGGAGACGCCGACGAGCGTGACGCTGCAGACACCGACCGAGCAGGTCACCGTGCCGCTCGACGACATCGAGAGCCGCGTGCTCTCGCCACAGTCGTTGATGCCGGAGAACCAGCTTGCGCAGCTTGCGCCCACCGCGGCCCGCGACCTGGTCGCCTACCTGCGGCATCCGTTGCAGGTGCCGCTGCCGGGCGAGGGACCGCCGCCGTTCAACGCCGACCGCAGGATTCCGGGTGCCGTCGAGGGCGAGGCCATGCGGGTCGCGTCGCGGTCGGCCGGGAACGTTCAGCCCCAGGGGATGGCCGGCTTCAAGGCGGCCCGCTGGAGCGGCGACTCGCAGATCTGGTGGACCGGCGCCCGTCCCGGCGGCCGGATCGTGCTGGAGGTGCCGGTGACGGTGAAGGGCCGGCACGAGATCGTGACCGTCTGCTCGAAGGCGCATGACTACGGCATCGTGACGCTGGCCTGGAACGGCGGCACGGCGACGAGCCCGATCGATCTCTATGAAAAGGACGCGGTGACGATCACGCCCGAACTCTCACTCGGCGTCTTCGACCTCGAGCCGGGCACGGCGTCGCTCGCGGTGGAAATCGTCGGCGAGAACCCGGCTGCCACGAAGGCCTGGATGTTCGGCCTCGACTACGTCCGCTTCGTGCCGGTGCCAGCGGCGGCGCCCTGACGGCCTGGTTTCCTCGAGCCGATCACAGCAGGCCACCATTCATGACGACCAACGAACCCTCCGCCCCACCGTCACTGTCTTCCGTGCCGCTGGTGGGGGCAGCGGTCAACGCAGCCCTCGCCAGCATCAAGATCCTCGCCGGTGTCTTTGGGAACTCCTACGCTCTCATCGCCGACGGCATCGAGTCCACGTCCGACATCGTGAGTTCCCTGATCGTCTGGGGCGGCCTGCGGGTGGCGGTCGCACCGGCCGATGAACGGCACCCCTACGGCTACGGAAAAGCCGAGGCGTTGTCGGGCATCGTCGCCTCGCTCGCCCTGCTCGCCGCAGCGGCGATGATCGCCGTCCAAAGCATTCGCGAGATCCTCACGCCGCATCATCTGCCGCACTGGTCCACGCTGCTCGTGCTGGTGGTGGTCGTTGCAACCAAGGCCGGCCTCGCACGCTGGATCGGCGACATCGGCGAAGATGCCGCGAGCACCTCGCTGCAAGCCGACGCGTGGCATCACTGGGCCGATGCACTCACGTCGATCGCGGCCTTCATAGGCATCTCGATCGGCCTGATCGGAGGGCCGGGCTACGAACCGGCCGACGACTGGGCGGCGCTGCTCGCCTGCTGCATCATCGTCTTCAGCGGCGTGAGCCTGCTGAGAATGGCCGTCCGAGACCTTCTGGACGTGGCCCCGGCCAAGGAGTTTGAGCAGAAGGTGCGTGAACTGGCCCTGGGAGTGGAGGGAGTGCGGGCCCTCGACAAGTGCCGCATTCGCAAGAGCGGCACGGCGTATTTCGTCGAACTCCACGTCGAGGTGGACGGCCAGGCGACCGTCCAAAAAGGCCACGATATCGGCGGCCGGGTTCGCAGTGTGCTGAGGAAGTCAACGCTGCGGATTGCCGATGCCTTCATCCACATCGAGCCGGATCACCATGTGGACTCCTGATGGCGTCGGCACCACCCCCGCTTCCGAGCATCTTGGCAGACAGATATGCCAGGTCGATATCCGGTATTCTGGCCGCGGTCGCGGTGCCCGCCAACGGTGTCGCTGACTGATCAAGCCACGCGCCGTACCCCTTTCCCGTCACTCGGCATCGACATCATGAGCCCGCTCGACTGGACGCTGCTCTCGCTGCATCTGGCCGCGATGCTGTTCGTCGCGCTCGTGCTCGGACATACCGCTCGCAAGGTCGGCATCCCGGCGGTCGTCGGCGAGATCGCCGGGGGACTCCTGCTCGGGCCGACGATCCTGGGACGCATCTCTCCGGAGACGTTCACGTGGCTCTTCCCGACGACAGGCCCGATCACGAGCGGCCGGGCGGCGATCGCGCGGGTCGGCATGCTCTTCTTCATCGTGACGATCGGGCTCGACATCAGCGTCGGCGAATTCCGCCGGATCGGCCGCAAGGCGCTCTCGGTCGGCGTCATCGGCACGCTCGTCCCGCTCGTGCTCGGATTCCTGATGTGTTACGTCTTCCCGACCGTGATCGGTGTGACGCAGAAGGATCAGTTTGCGACGGCGCTGTTCATGGGCTCGATCCTGTCGCTCTCGGCCAATCCCGTGATCGCCCGGATCCTCATGGACATGGGCCTGTTCAAGAGCGAGATCGGCCGAACCATCATGTCGGCGACCCTCGTGGACGACCTCGTGGGCTGGGGCTTGTTTGCGGTGATCCTCGCCGAGTTTGGCCCGCACGCGACCGGCCAGGGCCAGGGGTTGGCGATTTTCGGGATGGTGTTCGTCTTCATCGGCGGCATTCTGCTGCTCGGCCACTTCGTGCTGCCGCGGCTGATGGACTGGGTGCATCGCAATCTGCCCCAGCCGGCGGGCTCGATCTCGTGCATCACCCTGCTCGCGCTTCTGGGTGCGGCAGGCTCGGAATATCTCGGTCTGCACTCTTTTCTCGGTGCCTTCGTCGTGGGCATCGCGCTGGCCGATGTCTACCG
>CANHYS010000332.1 GCA_947464585.1 Planctomycetaceae bacterium
ATCACTCCGCCGGCGGGTCGACATGTTCGCCCGGCTCAAGGCGGAATACGAGGCCGCCAAGCGAAACCTCTCGGCGGCGAATTTGCGGCTGGTCGTGTCGATCGCCAAGAAATACCGCAACCGGGGCTTGAGCTTCCTGGATCTGATCCAGGAGGGCAACACGGGCCTGATGCGCGCGGTGGACAAGTACGAGTATCGTCGCGGCTTCAAGTTCTCGACCTACGCGACCTGGTGGATCCGACAGGCGATCACCCGGGCCATCGCTGACCAGGCCCGCACGATCCGCATCCCGGTGCACATGATCGACGTGCTCTCGAAGCTGCGGACCACCTCGAAGAAACTGCTCCACGAACTCGGCCGCGAGCCGACGTCGGAGGAGATCGCGCAGGCAGCGGGCGTGGCGATCGAGGAGGCACGCCGGGTGCTCGACATGGGACGGCAGCCGATGAGCCTCGACCGGCCCGTGGGCGAGAGCGAGGATGCCAGCTTCAGCGAGTTTGTGGAGGACTCGAGCACCGTGAGTCCCACGCATTCCGCCACGCATGGGCTGCTCAAGGACCGGCTCGATTCGCTTTTGAAAACCCTCACCTACCGCGAGCGGGAGATCATCCGGCTTCGATACGGCCTCACCGACGGCTACACCTACACACTCGAAGAGGTGGGCCGGATCTTCCGGGTGACACGCGAGCGTGTCCGGCAGATCGAGGCGAAGGCGGTCAAGAAGCTGCAGCATCCGGTCCGCTCAAAGCAGCTCGAGACCTTCCTGGAAGCGATGCCCGGATAAACGACTGCCGTCCCGGCGGGGCAACACCATAACGGGCCGGCTGCACAGGCAGCCGGCCCGGTGTTTTTCAGCCTTTGATCTGGTAAACTTTCGCGGGCGGGGACTCGCCCCCACCCAACCGAAAGTGACTCCATGCCCACCGTCGTCGTCAGTGAAATCATGCGGACGCTGCACCGCATCCACACGCAGTTGTCCGATCTCCGGACACGGATCGCCGCCGGCCCGCGGCAGATTGCTGCCTACACCGCGCAGGTCGAGGCGGCGGAGGCTGGCCGGGCGGGCGTGCAGGACGACGTCAAGAAGGCCAAGATGACCACCGACCAGAAGCAACTGCAGTTGAAGACGGCCGAGGCAAAGATCCGCGACCTCGACGGCAAACTCAACGCCTGCAAGACGAATCGCGAGTATCAGACGCTCACCGAGCAGATCGCGGCCGACAAGATGGCCACGAAGGTGCTCGAGGACGAGATCCTCGAGTCGCTCGACCGGGTCGACTCGATCAAGAAGACGCTCCCCACGGCGGAGACGGCCGTGGAGGCCGCCCGTAAGCTGCTTGGCGAGACGAAGGCCCGCGTGGCCGCCGAGGGAACTCAGCTTGAAACGGAAGTCCAGCGGCTCCGGAGCGAACTGGAAGCGACGGAGCGGGACTTGCCCGCCGACATCCGCGATCTCTACGACCGTGCCGTCAAACAAAAAGGCGCGGAGGGCATGGCGCCGCTCGACGGCGAGAGCTGCGGCGGCTGCTACCACCAGATCACGGGCAACATGCATTCGGAACTGCTGGTGGGCAAGGTGGTGATGTGCCGCAGCTGCGGCCGCCTGCTCTATCTGCCCGAGAGGGCGTCGTCAGTCTGATCCGGCCAGGCGTCCTGATCTTCGTCCCGGCACGCGTCCGGCGACGCTCGACCTACGCATCGCGATTCTTGACATCTTTTCAGGGAGTACCACATGTCGTCCGACCGCATTCCGATGACCCGTGCCGGCTACGAGAAGCTCAAGGCCGAGGCCGATCAACTCGAGACCGTTGAGATGCCAAAGCTTGCGCAGCGGATAGCGGCCGCCCGCAGCGAGGGGGATCTCAGCGAAAACGCCGAGTATCACGGAGCTCGGGAGAGTCAGGGGATGATGCAGGCAAAGATCAATGTCCTCCGCGACAAGCTGGCCAGAGCGGTGATCGTGGAACGGGCGAAGGAAGCAGGCGACGAGGTGGTCTTCGGCGCGACGGTGGTCGTGAAGGACCTCAAGTTCGGCGACGAGGAGGTGTTCGTGCTCGTGGGTGCCGGCGAAGAGGACTACGACGCCGGCCGGATCAACGTGGCCAGCCCGCTCGCACAGGGGCTTCTGGGCCGCAAGGTGGGTGAGAAAGTCTCGATCGACGTGCCAGCCGGAACGATGAAGTTCGAAATCCGCGAGGTCCGGTTCGACGACTGATTTCGCACGAAACACGTGCAGCCCGTCTGCCGCGGAGGCACGTTGATGCCCAGCCTCGAGTCGCTGCGATTCACAAACCGGTTCACGCAAGAACTGCCCGGCGACCCCGAGTCGCACAATAGCCGCCGGCAGGTGCGGCAGGCCTGTTGGTCGCGTGTGAGCCCCACGCGCGTCGCGGCCCCCGCGCTCGTGGCCCATGCCCACGAGGTGGCCGACCTCCTCGACATCGAGGTGACGCCGGAGAACGAGCAGGCCTTCGCGGAGGTCTTCGGCGGCAATCGGCTGCTGGCCGGCATGGAGCCGTTCGCGATGTGCTATGGCGGACACCAGTTCGGCCACTGGGCAGGCCAGCTGGGCGACGGTCGCGCCATCAATCTGGGCGAGGTCGTCAACGGCCGCGGCGAGCACTGGACCCTGCAGCTCAAGGGGGCCGGTCCCACGCCCTATTCCCGCACGGCCGACGGCCTGGCGGTGCTGCGGTCGTCGATCCGTGAGTTTCTCTGCAGCGAGGCGATGCACCATCTCGGCGTGCCCACCACCCGCGCCTTGAGCATCATCGCCACCGGCGAGAGCGTCGTCCGCGACATGTTCTATGACGGCCGCCCCAGGGCGGAGCCCGGCGCGGTTGTCTGCCGCGTGGCGCCATCGTTCACGCGGTTCGGCAACTTCCAGATCTTCACGGCGCGGCAGGAGATCGACGAATTGCGACGCCTCGTCGATTTCACCGTGCGAAGCGACTTTCCCCATCTGGTCCCGCAGTCGGGCTCGCCGTCGGCCGAAACGTATGCCGCGATGTTCGACGAGATCTGTCAGCGGACCGCCGCGATGATCGTCCACTGGATGCGGGTGGGGTTCGTCCATGGCGTGATGAACACCGACAACATGTCGATCCTGGGACTGACGATCGACTACGGTCCGTATGGGTGGCTCGAAAACGTCGATCCCGACTGGACGCCCAACACGACCGACGCCCAGGGCCGCCGCTACCGGTTCATCGCCCAGCCGCAGATCGGCCACTGGAACCTGCTGCAACTTGCCAACGCGCTCGTGCCCGTTGTCGGCGATCCCAAACCGCTCGAGGCGGGGCTCGATGCCTACGTCGATCGCTTCCAATCGGGCTACCGCCGGATGATGGCCGACAAGCTGGGCATTGGCGTGGCGTCAGGAACTGTCGATGATCCACTCGTCGCCGATCTCTGGCCACTGCTGGCCGAGGCCGACATCGACATGACGCTCTTTTTCCGCGGCCTGGCGACGATTCGTGGCGGTGCCAACACGCCCGACACCCCTGCCAGCCTGCTGGCGGCGGTGTCTTCCGGCTTCTATGAATCCGAAGCCGGGACGGCGGTTGACCGCACTCCCCTCGGCGCATGGCTGGCCCGCTATCAGACTCGCATCCGCGAGGAGGCCATCCCCGACAGCATCCGCGGTGCACGCATGAACGCGGTCAACCCGCTCTACGTGCCGCGGAACTATCTGGCGCAGCTGGCGATCGACAAGGCGGAGGCGGGTGATTTCACGCTGGTACGGGAGATGCTCGAGGTCTCGAGGCATCCCTACGCCGAGCAGCCCGGCAGGGAGGCCTTCGCGGCCAAGCGGCCCGAATGGGCCCGTCACCGCGCCGGCTGCTCGATGCTGTCATGCAGTTCGTAAGCGTGATTGCAGGACCGTGAGGAGACACCCGTGCAAGCCAGCACCGACATCGCCATCCGCACGGTCGCCATCCTCGACAGAGGCGAGGTCTATCGCGGGCAGGTGTTTCACGACGGCCAC
>CANHYS010000333.1 GCA_947464585.1 Planctomycetaceae bacterium
ATAGCCGACGCCGGTCGACGGATCGAGCATCCGCACGTTCTCGATGCTCGGCACCTCGACATGCTCGCGACGCACCGTGAGGGCCCGGGCCGGAGCGGGTGCCCGCAGCACGGCAAGGGTCACGACCGAACCCTCGGGACCTTGGAGGAGCTGGGCCGCCTCATCGACATTCATGCCGCCGAGAGCGCGACCACCCACGGCCACGAGATGATCACCGGCCCGGATCCCCGCCCGCTCGGCCGGGCTCGCGGGGATCACGTGCACCACCAGCAGCCCGTCGTCGGCGCTCTTCAGTTCCACGCCGAGGCCCACGAAGTTGCCCTCGATCTGGGCGTAGAGATCGTCGAGCTGGCCGTTGGTGAGGAAGGCCGAATACTCGTCGAGGCCGCCCACCGCGGCGGCGGTCATCTCCATCAGCGTCACGGCCGGAGGAATGCCGAGCGTCGCGTGCCCGGCCCGCGCCACCCAGGCGGCCAGCGTCTCCGCCTCGACAGGCGACGTGATGGTGCGGCCCGCGGTGATCCGTGCGACCTGATCGCGGTAGAGCACTCGCCGCTCTGGCGTGGCTTGCTGGGCATAGAGCGACACGAACGTCGGATCGTCGATTGCCACGTCCATCGTCAGGCAGCCACGCGAGACGAGTCGGGCAAATTGCGGCGCCTCCACGTGATGCGAGCCGATGCGTCCGAGCACCTCTGCGTAGAGCCGGCGGGCGTCGGTCTCCGCGAGCTTGCCCAACTGCTTGCGAAAGGCGTGTTCACAGTGCCGGCGGGCCAAATCGCAATGGATCTTCGCCAGGTCATACCGCTGCTGCAATTCGGGGGCGAGGGCCCCCTTGCGGGCCGCCGTCTCACAGAGCGACACCACATCGGCCCACCGGTGCTCGCGTTCGAGCATGGTGGAACGAGCCACGAGATCGTCCTGCCCACCGGCCAGTTCTGGGGCGCGAACCGTCTCGGGGCCCTTGCGGGCCTCAGACTCTGCCGCCAGGACGTCGCCGCCCGCAAACACGAGCCCGATCGCCATCAGGAGAGGCGCGAAGGCGACACGCGGAAGGCGTGCAGCAAGGCGGCCGATCAGCTGGGCACAGGGACGGCCCGGGCGAACCCGGTTGCTGTCCGGGCAAACCCAGTTGCTATCCGGGCGAACCCGGGCATGGCCACACGTCGAGATGGTGACGACGGTCACTGACGGCAATCCGTTCGCAAGGCCGCATTCCGGCGCGGCAGGCATGCGGTCTCTCCGTTGACCGCTCGCGATTATGGATCACGTTCAGACGGCGGTCAAAAAATCGCAGCCTCTCCGGCCACAGATTTTTTCCACCCCACCGGAGCGGCCACGGAAACCCCGCGGCAACCGTTATCCAAGGTCTCCACGACACTCCCAGGCGACACCTTGGTACGATGGGATCCTGCACGAGAGGCTTCAACGGCACCCCCAATGGCCCGCACCAACCGCACGAACAGCCCGTCCGACACAAACGGCATAGTCGCCGGCCCCGCGGCCGCGCAGGCGGCAGACTCCCCCAGGAGCCCGACCGCCCCCGCGAACGCGGCCACATCCGAGCCGCAGCCCACGCTTGTGCTGCTCGACCGCGTGCGTCAAGGAGACGGCACCGCGATCAACGGCCTGCTGGAACGCCATCGCGCGGCGATCCGCCGGATGATCGATCAGCGGATGGATCGCGTCGTGCAACGGCGGGTGGATGCCAGCGACATCGTGCAGGACGTGATGATCGAGGCCAACCGCCGGCTCGGCGACTATCTGGCCAACCCCACCATGCCGTTCCAGCTCTGGCTGCGGCACATGGCCCGGGATCGCCTCATCGACGCCCACCGCCGGCATCGCGTCGCCGCCACTCGCAGCCTCGACCGCGAGGTGTCGCTGACCGTGCCCGCGGGGCAGGATCATTCGCAGGCCGACCTGATCGGCCAGTTGGCCGACCGGGAACTCACCCCGGCTGCGGCCGCGACCTGGCACGAGTTGGAACGTCGGTTTGCCGCGGCAGTGGAACAGCTTGACGAGGACGACCGGAAGATCGTGCTGCTGCGGCACTTCGAGCACCTCTCCACGGCGGAGGCCGCCGACACGCTGGGGCTGACGAAGCCGGCCGCGGGAATGCGGTATCTGCGGGCGATGCGTCGGCTCCGGATCCTGCTCGACGGTGGCTTTGATTCGCTCGCCAGTGCCGTCTCAGGGCCCGCGACTGGAAAGACCGGCGGGTAGCCCACCTCCCCGACCGGCCCATCGGCCTATCATGAGGCAGAGGCTCGGCATGACCCCCACCACCGCATTCCGCACCCGCGCCGTCGACATACCACTGTCCCCCGGAGACGAGGAACTGCTGGCGACGCTGGTCGAGGAGCTTTCCGAACTTCAGGGGCCTGCGGCTCAGGCGGCGCTCGAGCAACTGGCCGCCGACCACCCGCCACTGGCCGGCCAGCTCCGCGAACTGTTCGCGGCCATGCTGGTGACCGACGCGGTCGCCGAGCAGTCGACGATCTTTGCCCGTGAGGGCCACGGATCCGACTACGGCAGTGGCAGCGGGGCATCACCATCGGCGTCGTGGCCGACGGGGGGCACCGGGATGCTGCCAGGGGTCACGCCGCTCCCGGCGACGTTCGGCGACTATGAACTGCTCGAGGAGATCGGCCGTGGCGGTATGGGCGTGGTCTATCGGGCGGTCCAAAAAAGCCTGGGCCGCACCGTGGCGATCAAGATGCTCCTGCGACGAGATCTGGCCTCGCCCGCCGATCTCTTGCGATTTCGCAGTGAGGCGGAAGCCGCCGCGCAACTCGACCATCCCGGCATCGTCTCGATCTTCGAGGTCGGCGAGTGCGACGGACACCCTTTCTACAGCATGCAACTCGTGGAGGGGACGACGCTGGCCAAGCGGCTGCGGCAGGGACCGCTGCCTGCCCGCGAGGCCGCGACACTCCTGGCGAAGGTGGCCGACGCCGTGCAGGTGGCCCATACGCGGGGCGTGCTCCATCGCGACTTGAAGCCCTCGAACATCCTCATCGATGGCAGCGGCGAGCCGCATGTCTCCGACTTCGGACTGGCCAAGCGGCTGGAGGTGGAGGAGTCGGTCACCCACACCGGCGCCATCCTCGGCACGCCCTGCTACATGTCGCCCGAGCAGGCGGCCGGAAGCCGCGGCGATGTCGGGCCAACGAGCGATGTCTGGAGCCTCGGCACGATCCTCTACCAGATGCTCACCGGCCGGCCGCCGTTTCAGGCGTCGAGTCCGATGGACACGCTCCTGGCGGTGCTCGAGTCGGATCCACCCGTGCCGCGATCGATCGACCGGCAGGTGGACCGCGACCTCGAGATGATCGCGCTGAAGTCGCTGCAGAAGCCGCAGGAACTCCGCTACGGCTCCGCGGCGGAACTGGCGGCCGATCTGCGGGCCTTTTTGGCCGGCGAGCCCGTGGCCGCGCGGCACGGCGGGTTTGCCGACATCGTCGCCCGCTTGTTCCGCGAAACCCACCACGCCGTGGTGCTCGAGAACTGGGGCTTGCTCTGGATGTGGCACTCGGTTGTGATCCTCGCGCTCTGCGTGACGACCGACGTGCTGGCCTGGCAGGGCGTGACCACCCGCTGGCCCTATCTCGTGCTCTGGGCCGGTGGCCTGGCGCTCTGGGCGCCGATCTTCTGGGCGCTTCGGCATCGCACGGGCCCCGTGACCGCGGTCGAACGGCAGATCGCGCATATCTGGGGGGGCAGCGTGATCGCCAGCGTGATGCTCTTCTGGGTCGAGGCGTTGCTCGACCTGCCTGTGCTCACGCTCTCGCCGGTGCTCGCCCTGCTGGCCGGCCTCGTCTTCTTCGCGAAGGCGGGGATTCTCTCCGGCGCCTTCTACATTCAGGCGGCCGTACTCTTTGCCACGGCGCTGGTGATGTGCATGGCCCGTGATGTATCGCACATCATCTTCGGCCTCGTGAGCGGCATCTGTTTCTTCGTGCCAGGCCTCAAGTATTTCCGCCA
>CANHYS010000334.1 GCA_947464585.1 Planctomycetaceae bacterium
GCCTATGCGACGGCAGCGGCGCTGCAGAACCGCGAGGCCTGGGACCTCGCGGCCGAGGAATGGGAGGCACTCATCAAGGCCCACCCAACAGACCCCCTGGCCGACAAGGCCCGCTCCTATCTGGGCATCTGCCAACTCAAGAACGGCCAGCGGGAGAAGGCCGCTGAGACGTTCCGGCAGGTGATCGCGAGCAAGGCCGATGCCGCCACGGTGGCGGTGGCCCGCTGGGAACTCGGCCGCAGTGCATTCGATGACGCCCAGACGAAGCCATCGCCGGAGGCTTTTGCCGTCGCAGCCCGCAGCCTCCAGGAATTTCTGGAGAAGAGTCCGGGGCAGCCGCAGACGCCCGACGCCCTCTTCTTCCTGGGCGAGTCGCTCTGGCAGGCGGGCAAGCGCAACGAGGCGATCGCCACCTGGCAGCGGTTCCTCCGCGAGCACGAGAAGTCGCCGCGGCTCGCGGAGGTGCTCTATGCACTCGGTGTGGGCCAGGCCGAGACCGGCGCACGCGACGAAGCGGCTGCCACATTGAATCGGTTCGCTGAGACGTATCCCACGCATGCCCTCGCCGACGATGTGGCAATCTGGCGAGCTGATCTGGCCACGGCAGGCGGCAACGCCGTCGACGCGGAGAAGATCCTCGCCACCGTGATCGACGGCAAGGGAAGCCGGGCCGCCGATGCGGTCGAACGCCTGGCGATGGCGCGGTGGAACCGGAAAGACTGGTCCGGCGCGGCAGAGGCTTACAGCCGCCTCGTCGAACGTTTCCCCAAGTCCCCGCGGGCCACGCGGGCACGGCTCTCCGCTGGCATCGCCTATGCGGAGGCCGGAAAACGCGACGAGGCCCGCACATGGCTCGGCCCGCTCGCCGCGGCCGACGTGCCAGAGGCCGCCGAGGCAGCCCATCGGCTCGCGCTCCTCGAGATCGACGCGAAACAGCCCGCCCGCGCGGTGCAGATCGCCGAGCAGGCGTTGGCGAAGCTCGGTGCCGGCGGCCGCAGGCCCGAGGGCGAGACACGACGCCTGATGGCCAGGCTCGCGCTCGACCGCGCCGATGCGCTCTGGGAGATTCCGGATGGCAAGGGCCGGAGTGATGCCGCCGCGGCGTATGCCCAGATCACGAAGGATTATCCCGATGAGCCGGTCGCGAAGACGGCGGGCTCGATGGCGGCGCTCGCACTGCTGGAGATCGGCAGGCCGGACGAGTCCCTCGCGGCAGCCGATCGCTTCCTGAAGGCGCACGGCGGGCAGGAAAGAGCCGACGCCACCGTGTGCGATGTGAAGGCGATCCGTGCCGAGGCGATCCTGGCCCGCGGTGATGCCGCCGCGGCGGCCGCGGCCTACCAGGATCTGATCGCCGCGGCAGCGGCGGGGCCGCGCCAGGCCCCGCCATATCAGGTCGCGCCGGCGCAGCTTGCCCGCTGGCGGCTGCGGCAGGGAGTGGCGCTCGTCGCAGCGAAGCAATGGCAGCCTGCCCATGACGTGCTCGCAGCTGCCGCCGCGGGGCTGACAGATGATTCGGCGGCCGAAGCGGCCCTGCTCGATGCCACGGCGCTGGTCGAGATGAAGAAACCTGCGGAGGCCGTGAAGGTGCTGGTCTCGCTCGACCGCAGCCAGCCCAGGTGGCCCCGACGTGACGAGGCCTTGCTGCTGCTGGTGCGGGCGCAGCGGGAGACCGGCGACAAGGCCGGCGCGCTCACCTCGGCGGAGCGGCTCGTGGCGGAGTTTCCCGCCGCGAAGAATGCCGACGTGGCATGGTATCGGCTCGGTCAGGTGAGGCAGGATGCGGGCCGGCACGACGAGGCGATCGCGGCCTTTGACAAGGCGCGTGCGATCAAGCCCAAGGGCTCGCGGGCGGCCTGGAGCCTGCTCTCGAGCGGCTGGTGCCACGAGGCGAAGGGGAGGCTCGACGACGCCATCAAGGCATGGACGGCTCTGCTCGAAGCGTATCCCGACTCGACCGCTGCGGTGCCCGCGTTACTGGCGCGGGCCGATGTCCGGCAGCGGAAAGCCGACTTCCAGGGAGGGCTGGCCGACGCGCGAGCCGTACTTGCCCGCAAGGCGGCAGGGCCATCCCTCGACCCCGACGCCGTCCCCGAGGCCCTGTTGCTGGAGGGGCTCTGCCTGTCGGGACTGAAGCAGCATGCGGAGGCAGCCGCAGCATTCAAGAAACTGCTCGACGCCCAGCCTGATGGTCCCGCGGCCGACCGTGCGATGTTTGAGATGGGGGCTGCCCAGTCGCTGGCGGGTCTGGGCAGCGACGCCGTGGCGACGTTCAACGCGTTCGTCAAACGGTTTCCGGAATCGGCATACGCCGCCGATGCCTGGTTCGAACTCGGCGAGCAGGCATGGATCGCCGGTCGCCATGCAGATGCCGCCGCCGCATACCGCGCGGCGATCGATCGCGCCGAGGCCGCGTCCAATACCGAAAAGTCCAAGAACGAAAAGACCAACGCCGCACGAAACGCCGCACTGCTGGAACAGTCCCGCCACAAGCTGGCATGGACATTCGTCTCAGGCGGCGACCACACGGCAGCCGCCCAGGCGTTCGCGGAGCAACTCGCCCGACATCCAGGCGGTCCGCTCGCCGCCGATGCCCAGGCGATGCGGGGCGAGTCGCTCTTCAAGGCAGGCAAGCCCGCCGAGGCCGCGGTGGCCTTCCAGGCGGCCCTCGCCGATCCGAAGCGGCTCCCCTCGGCGGATCTCCGGGGACTCGCGGTCGTGCGGGGTGCGGAGGCTCTGGCGAGCCAGGAGAAGTGGGCCGAGAGCCTCGCCATCGCCGATCGCTTCATCGCCGCGGAGCCTACGTCGCCGCAGGCGCCGCAGGCCCGCTATGCGGCGGCCTGGGCACGGCAGAACCTCGGCCGTCTCGACGAAGCCCTCGCCGGCTATCGCGCCGTGGCCGACGCCGGCCGCACAGAGATCGCCGCCCGTGCCCGGCTCATGGAGGGCGAGGTGCTCTTCGAACAGGGAAACCACAAGGAGGCGATCAAGGCCTTCTTCAAGGTGGCCTACGGTTTCGGCGAAAAACAGGCTCCGGTCGCGTTTCATCCCTGGCAGGCCCAGGCCACCTTCGAAGCCGCCCGCTGTTTCGAGGTGCTGGAACAGCCGGACAAGGCCCGCGGCCTCTACGCCGAACTCGTGGACCGGTATCCGAATTCGCCGCAGGCACCGGCCGCGAAGAAACGGCTCGACTCGCTTGGCGGATCGGGCAACTGAACCTCCCCATGACGGACCCTCGCAGGAAGTGAACCATGAACAATCTGGCTCGAGTGCAGACGCTCTGGGAACTGTTCCTCGCCGGCGGCGTCCTGATGTGGCCGATCGTGGCGATGTCACTGGTTGTGCTCACCTTCGGCATCGAGCGGCTCATTGCGTTGCGGCGGAGCCGCTTCGTGCCACGCGGATTTACCGCCGGACTGCTGCGGCTGGCGTCCGAGGGCCCGTTCGATCCGCGCAAGGTGTACCGGCTCTGCCAGGAGCATCCATCGGCCGCCGCCGACGTCGTCCGCGCGATGCTCGAGCGGCTCGGCCGCCCCCTGCCCGAGATCGAGCATGCGGTTGACGTCACCAAAGAACGCGATGCTTCTGCAATGTATGCCAACATTCGGCCGATCAGCCTCGCGGTGACAGTCACCCCGCTGCTCGGGCTCCTCGGCACGGTGCAGGGAATGATCCTCGCCTTCTACACGACGGCGAATCTGGAGGCAGGCGCCAACAGGGCGGCGGAATTGGCGCAGGGAATCTACGTCGCGCTGATCACGACGTTCGCGGGCCTGTGCGTGGCGATTCCCGCCGCCGTCATCGCCCACTTCCTGGAGGGACGCATTCTGGCGGGTTTCCGCCGCGTCGACGGCGTCGTTGCGGGCATGCTGCCGCAGTTCGAGAAGTATGAAAACCGCGGCCGTGTGACTCCCGCGCAGCTCGCCGCCGACACTCCCAGGGCGGCCACACCATGAGCGTGCGAATCAACAAGGGA
>CANHYS010000335.1 GCA_947464585.1 Planctomycetaceae bacterium
CCCGATGCGGTGCTGCGTCGCATGCTTCTCTCCGCGACCGGCCCGCTGCTGGCCCGCATCGAGCTCAAAGAGGTTCCCGAGGCCGTTGCGTTGGAAACCGGCAGCGTCGGCATCGATCCCAAGCTCTTCGGCCAACGTCCGGAGGGGCTGCCGGCCGATGCCCCCGTGGATGCCAAGGATCTCTGCGTGCAGGCTCCCTTCTCGATCGATATCACGATCCCGGCGGAGCTTGCCGCGGGCTGCGAGCTTGTCACCACAGGGAAAATCCATCCTCAGGCTGGAGCGGACGCGAGCGTGCAGCTGCAGGCCAGCGTTGGTCCCGGTGCGGATGCTGTGTCATCAGGGTTGTTGCCGTCGGCGCCGGTCGTGGCCCTCAAGGACTCTGCCGCATGGAAACGGTTCGAGGCCGCGTTCTCCGACTTCCGCAGCCTCTTTCCCAAGGCCCTCTGCTACGCCCGGATCGTGCCGGTCGACGAGGTGGTCACGCTCAATCTCTTCTATCGGGAGGACGGCGAACTCAAGCGGCTGATGCTCGACGATGCCCAGGTGAAAGAACTGGACCGGCTCTGGGAGGAACTCCTCTTCATCAGCCAGGAGCCCGTGGAACTGGTCGACGTCTACGAGCAGCTGATGGGATACGCCTCGCAGGACCGATCCGACCTCGTGAAGTCGTTCACGCCGATGCGCGGTCCCATCGAGACCCGTGCCGCCGCCTTCCGCCGTGAGATGGTCGATGCCGAGCCGCTGCAGCTGGCGAAGCTGCTCGACTTCGCCGCGCGGGCCTACCGGCGGCCGCTCCGCCCGGAGGAGACGCGGGAACTGAACGAACTCTATGCCGAACTCCGCCGCGACGACCTGCCGCACGAGCAGGCCTTCGCCCTCACGCTCGCCCGCGTGCTCGTGGCCCCCGCCTTCCTGTATAAGGCGGAGTCGCCGGGGCCGGGGGCGAGGCCGCAGCCGGTGAGCGATACCGAACTGGCCACGCGGCTGAGTTATTTCCTCTGGTCGTCGTTGCCCGATGCAGAACTCTTGCAGGCGGCCGCGGCCGGGCGGCTGCACGAGCCTGAGACGCTGCTCGCCCAGACGCGGCGGATGCTCCGCGACGGGAAGGCGCGGCGGCTCGCGGAGGAGTTCGGCACGCAGTGGCTCCACGTGCACGGCTTCGCCGAGCACGACGAAAAGAGCGAGGAGGTGTTTCCCACGTTTGCCGCCCTACGTGGTGCGATGGAGGAGGAGACGATCCTGTTCCTCGCCGACTTCCTCCAGAACGACCGATCCATCCTCTCGTTGCTCGACGCCGACCACACGTTTCTGAACGAGGATCTGGCGAAGCACTATTCCATTGCCGGCGTGGATGGCCCGCAGTGGCGGCGGGTGGAAGGCGTGCGGCAGCACGGCCGCGGCGGCATCCTCGGGCTGGCCTCCACGCTCGCCACGCAGGCCGGGGCGTCGCGGACGAGCCCGATCCTGCGGGGCAACTGGCTCAGCGAGGTCATCCTTGGCGAGAAGCTGCCCAAGCCGCCGAAGAACGTGCCGCTCCTGGCGGAGACGGTGCCCGAGGGACTCACCGAACGGCAGCTGATCGCGCGGCATTCGAGCGATGCGGCCTGCGCGAAGTGCCACATGCGGATCGATCCGTTTGGGTTCGCACTCGAAAGATACGACGCCATCGGCAGGTTCCGCACGCAGGATGCAGCCGGTCTTCCGATCGACGCCGCCACGAAGCTGATGGACGGCACACCGATCGACGGCCCCGAGGGCCTTCGTCACTACCTGCTCAACGACCGTCGCGACACGTTCGAACGGCAGTTCTGCCGCAAGCTGCTGGGCTACGCCCTCGGTCGGGCTGTGCAGCTCTCCGACGAGCCGCTCCTCGACGAGATCCAGACCAAACTGGCAGCCAACGGCCATCGTGTGCACGTGGCGATCGAGGCGATCGTGTCGAGCCCGCAGTTTTGCGACATTCGCGGGGCCGACGCAGCCGATGACGGGGAGTAGAATGGGACTGTCCCGGAGGGAGAAACACCGATGATCAATCCACTCGTTTCGCGGCGGACCATGCTCCGCGGCCTGGGCGTGTCCATGGCGCTGCCGTGGATGGAGTCGCTCTCCGTCTGGGGGGCCGAGGCGAAGACGGCCGTGGGCGGGAACGAGCCGCCCGTGCGACTCGCGGTGCTCTTCGGCGGCAACGGCTTCCACTCGAAGGAGTGGTGGGCCGAGGGCGCCGGCGCCGACATGAAACTCGGCAAGGTGCTCGAGCCGATCGGCAGCTTCCGCGAGAAGCTGCTCTTCGTGAAGGGTCTCTACAACGAGCAGGCCCGCAAGGGCAACATCCACAGTTCGCAGACCGGCAACCTGCTCTCGGGCGCCCCACTGGCCTCCGGCGGCGACATCCGCTCGGGCACGAGCGTCGACCAGCTGCTCGCCCAGACCTATGGCCGCGCGACGAAGGTGCCGAGCCTCGTGCTCGGCTGCGAGAAGTCGAATCCGTCGGTGCACAAGAACTACTCGATGCTCTACAGCTCCCACATCTCGTGGAGTTCGCCGACCACGCCCACGCCGCTGGAGCTTTATCCCGCGCTCGCCTTCGACCGGCTCTTCAAGGAAGGGACGGAGAAGGGGGACGAGAGTGTGCTCGACGCCGTGATTCAGGAGGCGGGCGACCTGCGGCGGCGGATCAGCACGACCGACCGGCGGAAGCTCGACGAATATCTCGACAGCGTCCGCGACGTGGAGCAACGGATCGCCACTGCCGGGCAGCGCGGGGAGCTGCAGGGCTGGAAGCCGACGCTCGACAAGCCCGACATGCCGCGGCCACCGGACGGCATCCCCCAGGATATCGCCGAGCACATGCGGCTGATGTGTGACATCCTCGTGCTCGCCTTCCAGACCGACACCACGCGGATCGTCACGCTCAAGCTCAACAACGACCATTCGGCGCTGCGGTTCCCGAACCTGTCGCGGACCGACAATCCCGCGCAGGGGATCGACTACATGATCCACCACCTGCTCTCCCATTCCGACGGGGACGACTGGCTGAAGGTGAACCAGTTCTTCATGGAGCAGATGGCCCACGTGGCCCGTCGGCTCGACGCGATCGACGAGGGGGGCCGCACGGCGCTCGACAACTCGATGATCATGATGTGTTCGAGCATGATGGCCGGTGCGAAGCACGACAACGACCAGCTGCCGGTGGCGGTGCTCGGCCGGGCCGGCGGCCGGCTCGAATCGGGCCGCGTGCTCGACTATTCGAAGAAAGACAATCGGCAGATGTGCCGGCTCTATCTCACGATGCTCGACAAGATGGGCGTGCCTCAGAAGACGTTTGGCGACGCCACCGAGCCGCTCGCCGAGGTCTGATGTCGGGAATCCCATCGCTCGCGCTCCGGGCTTGTATGGACGTCCCCATAAAAGCCCCTCCCCATAAAAGCCCCCGGCGCAAGCCGGGGGATACGCACCCACAAAAGCCCCCGGCGCAAGCCGGGGGATACGCACCCATAAAAGCCCCCGGCGCAAGCCAGGGGATTCCGAGTGGCCATCGCCTTGGATCGCCCGGCATTCGATGTTGGCTGCGGGCTGAATCTGCGCACAATAGTTGACCGCCACGCAGACCATCCGGCCGCAATGCCCAAGGAGCATCCCATGCACCGCTTTCGTTTTCCTGCACTCATCCTCGTCGTCATCTCCCTGCTGACCGTCGCCGCCGCGCGGGCGGAGGAGGGCGCACCGCCCGATCTGCTCCCGAGGCTCGGGTCGATCGAGCGGCTTGACCCGCGGTTTGACACACTCGTGCCGAAGGATGCCGTCGTCGAGGTGCTCGCCAGCGGGTTTGTCTGGGCCGAGGGCCCGGTGTGGCAGAAGCAGGAGAAGGCAGTCCTCTTCAGCGACATCCCGCGGAACCGCGTGATGCGGTTCAAGGACGGTGAGGGCCTCTCCGTGTTTCTCGAGCCGGCCGGATTCACCGGGCCGGGAGCC
>CANHYS010000336.1 GCA_947464585.1 Planctomycetaceae bacterium
AACCGACCGTCAGCCGTGGGGTAGATGGAATGACCGTGCGGCTTCTCCTGCCGCTGCGGATTGGGGCCCGTGCCCTCGTGCTGGATGAAACCGCCAGGCGTGCCCGCCACGACCGGCTCAAGGCTGCCGTCGGCGGTGAGCCCCAAGCAGATCACGCTGCCGCCGCCGTAGTTGGCCGCCAGCGCGACTTTGCCCGTGCGGTCGACCGACACATGACACGGGCCGCCGCCACCGGACGATTGATGATTCTTGGCGGCAAGTGTGCCGGTGGCCTCATCGATCGCGAGCGAGAGCACCGCGCCGGTTGGCTTGCCATTCGAATCGGCCACTTCCGAGACGGCGTACATGACCGGCAGCGTTGGATGGAGCGCGAGGAAGGACGGGTTCTTGACGGCCGCCGCCAGTACCGGTGCCGTGAGCTTTCCCGTGGCGGCATCAAATCGCGACACATAGATTCCCTCGCTGTTGGCGGGGCCGCCGGTGTAGGTGCCGAACCAGACGCACTGCCCTGTCGGCTCGGCGCCGGACGCGGCGAGATGCGTGCCGGGGAGTGCGGATCCCAGCACCGCGACGAGGAACGCGACCAAGAACGCGACGGTGGGCAACAGGCTCATGGCAATGGACGACATCGGAGGAAACCCTCATGCTGCCGGTGCCACATCCGCGGAACCGCCGGCATCCGGCTCCGCCTCCAACCGACAAATCGTA
This sequence comes from Planctomycetaceae bacterium, assembly GCA_947464585.1. The sequence continues at coordinate 709 of CANHYS010000336.1, forward strand.
CCCCCATGACAGACCGACGCAACGAGCGGCAACGACGGCCGGTGGCGGCCGCCGACGAGACGGGCCGTGAGGCCCGGAATACGCTCTGGATGGAGCTCTACCAGGTGGTCGTCCGCGTCGGCTGGATCTTCAAGACCGAGACGATCATCATGCCGGCGGTGCTCGACGCGGTGGTCGATTCTGGGTTCTTGCGCGGCCTGCTTCCGGTGCTCAATCGGGGCGGCCAGAGTGTGCCGCCGCTGCTCGCTGCGGGGCCGCTGGCCCGCGTCCCCCGCAAGAAATGGCCGCTCGTGCTGACGAGCCTGGCGATGGCGGCCTGCTTCGGCCTGCTCGCTGCGGCGTGGCCTGCACTCGCGGCCACGCGGCCCGATCTGCTGGCGTTGTTGTTTCTCGTGCTCTATGCCCTCTTCTCGGCGGCGAATGGACTGAATCAGCTGGTGCTCGCCGCCCTGCAGGGCAAACTCATCTCGCCCGGGCACCGTGGCCGCGCGATGGTGGTGAGCGTGGCTGTGGGCAGCGTGCTGGCCATCGTTGCCGCGGCCCTTCTCCTGGGCCCGTGGCTGGCGGAGCCCGATGGCTTCCCGAAAATCTTCGCCGCGACGGCCGCGTTCTTCGCGCTGGCGGCGCTCGCACCGGTGTTTCTTGACGAGCCGGCAGACACCGCGCCGCCCGCGGCAATCAGCTCCGGCCGTCCGCGGGGCATCGTCGGCAGCCTGCTCGAGCAGGCTGGCAAGGGCATCGCGTCGTGGCGGCAGACGCTCCGCGGCGACCTGCCACTGGTGCGGCTGTGCGTTGTGGCGGCCTGCTTCTCCGCCGTGCTCATGCTGTTTCCCCACTATCAGGCCTTTGCGCGGGATCGGCTCGGCAGCCACACCGCCAGCCTGTTGACCTGGGTCATCGTGCAGAACGCCGCCACGGGCGTCGTGAGCCTCGTGGCGGGGCCGTTCGCCGACCGTCGCGGGACGCGGATTGTGCTCGTCTGGCTGGTGGCGCTCTCCTCGCTCACGCCGCTGGTCGTGACGCTGCTCTCGCTCGTGCCGCATGAGCACGCCGTCGAATGGTTCTGGATCGTCTATGTGCCGTTGGGGCTCAATCCGATTTCACTGAAGATCTTCACCAACTATTCGCTCGAGCTTGCCCCGGCAGCGGCGGATCATCCGCGGTATGTGAGCATCGTGGGCGCGGCGCTGGCCTTGCCGTTTGTGGTCTCGCCGCTGGTGGGCATGGCGGTCGACCAGCTGGGCTTCCGGACCGTCTTCATCGTGGGGGCGGCGGTGATCGCTGCCGGCGCGGCCGTCGCCCTCGGGCTGCCGGAGCCACGGCACCGGTGACGAAAGACCCTTGCTTGCGCTGTGGGCTTTGTTTGATGGAGAGTGGGCTTGGATGGGATTCGTGCCCGTTTTGCCCTAAAAATGAAACATTGCGAAGGGGGGCGTTCAGCCCGTATGCTCCTTTCATCGCACGGATGTCCGTTGCGGGTTTTCAAAACAGTTTGGAGGCATGTGCCATGAAGTCTTTCCGGATGATGGGTCTCGTGATGCTCGTCGCGGCGATGGTCTGCTCGGCCGCTCTCGTGTCGGCTGCTCCGAAGGAGCCGAAGGACGCGAAGTGCCCGGTGTCGGGCAAGGGCTGCAACCCCGACAAGGCCACCGACTTCGCCGGCGGCAAGGTCTATTTCTGCTGCGGCAACTGCGAGAGCGCCTTCAAGGGCGATTCTTCCAAGTTTGCCGCCAAGGCCCACCAGCAGCTGGTCTCCACCGGTCAGCTCGTGCAGAAGGGCTGCCCCTTCAGCGGCGGCGCTGTCAAGGAAGGCACGCAGCTCGACATCGGCGGTACCGAGGTCGGCTTCTGCTGCAACAATTGCAAGGGCAAGGTTGAGAAGGCCAGCGCCGACGAGCAGGTCACCATGGTGTTCGGCAACGTCGAGAAGGGCTTCGCCCCCGCGGCCAAGTAGGGCCGACTCCAGTGACTCGCAGGTGACTCGCAGGTTTTGCTGCATTTGCAGGCCCGGAACTGGCCTAGGTCATTGTCCGGCTTGATGGAATACTCCGCACCGAAGTGGGAATACCCTTCGGTGCGGAGTTTTTTCGTTCATGCGTGTGTTTCTCTCGGCGGGTGAACCCTCCGGCGACCATCATGCCGCGGCGCTCGTGCGGGCGATCAAGGCACGACAGCCCGACGTCGAGTGCGTCGGCCTCGGGGGGCCGTGCATGGCCGCCGAGGGATGCCTGCTCATCGCCGACCTGACACAGCTGGCGGTGATGTGGTTTCTCCGTGTGATCCTCAATCTCCACCGCTTCGTCGACCTCGCCCGTCGCGCTGAGCGGAGCTTTCTCGACGACCGCCCCGACGTCTGCGTGCTCGTCGATTTCCCGGGCTTCCACTGGTGGCTGGCCTGGCGTGCCAAGCGGCACGGCATCCCCGTGGTCTTCTACTGCCCGCCTCAGATCTGGGCCTGGGGCAGCTGGCGGATCCACAAGATGCGGCGGCTTGTCGACCATGTGCTCTCCGCGCTCCCCTTCGAGCACGACTGGTTCGTGGCGCAGGGCATGTCGAGCACGCTCGTCGGCCACCCGTTCTTCGACGAACTCCATGCCAGTCAGTCTGCAGCAAACGATCCCTCCGGCGCATCATCTGCACCCAGCGACCATATGGAGGATCGCTCTCATCGCCCCGTCGTGCTCTTGCTGCCCGGGTCGCGTGGCCAGGAGATCGAGGCCAACCTCGGCGCGATTTTACGGGCCGCCGTGGAAACAGCCCAACGGGTGCCTGACGCCCGTTTCGTTGTCGGCGCGCTCAACGACAAGCATGCGGAGCGGGTGCAGCAGACGATTCACGCCCTTGGCTCCACCCTCACCGGCCTCGACCTCCGCGTGGAGACTGGCCGCACGCGGAGCCTGATGCGCGAGGCTGCCTGCGCGATCGCGGTGAGCGGATCGGTATCGCTCGAACTGCTCGCCGCGCGGGTGCCGACGGTGATCGTCTATCGGATCAGCGGTTTCGCCCACGTGGTTCAGAGCTGGTTCCGTCACGCCAGGCATATCACGCTTGTCAATCTGCTGGCGGTCCGGGAGCCGATCGGGCCAACGCGGCGGGAGTGGCGGGCTCCGCGCGAGGTCGTCCCCGCCGACCCTGAGGAGATTTTTCCGGAGTATCTGGCCGTGCAGGATCCGGCAGACCACATGGCCGGGCATGTCGTGGAATGGCTCACGCAGCCGGCGACGCGGGAGTCTGTGATCGCGCGGCTCGATGCCGTGGCCGA
>CANHYS010000337.1 GCA_947464585.1 Planctomycetaceae bacterium
CGGGTGAGCCGAGCCCGGCCCAAGATCCTTACCCATCACGGTGTTGCTGTCCGTGGGACTGCCGGAGCCGTACGTCCTCCGATTCACTTCTCCGTCCTGCTTCGGATAGTGGGTCGCCGTGATGAGCCTCGTGTACGTCCAAGTCCCTTCGTTGTTTTCGATGTCAAAATAGCCCGCGTCCGACGATCCACCCGTGGCGACCCAGGCTGGCGCTGTGATGCCCTTCTCGACGAACATGAGGGTGTTTGAGAGGCCATCCGTGACCTTCGCGACCGTGACGGACGGATACTGGATTTCGAGCTTCGTGCTCCCGCCCCAGTCCACCATGCCGCCAGGCTGAATGATGGAATTGAAGTTTGTCTCGAGCCACGTGGTGTTGGCACCTGTCGGACCGTCCCAGTTGAGCCGTTCGTAGTGTCCGCCGTTGCTGCCGCCGGACACCGCCGCATAGTCAAGGAGCGGGGACGCGCTTCCGTTGACGCCGTAGTTGGTCCCGTTGGGAGCCGTCTGCGAGATTCGCAGCCCGCGGCTCGGACAGGAATACATGTTGATCGGAAAGCGGTGCATGGAGGTCGAACCGAAGTCACGGTATCCCGTCCCCGTGAATCGCTTGTCGTTGACTGCTTTTTCCTCGCTATAGGGCAGAATCTGAAACGTCCACGGCAACAACGGTGTGCCATAGCTCTCCTGTCTATCCGTGCCGTTCCACCCCCCGGCGGCCCAAGCCTGCTTGAAGAGCCCCGACGTGGGAAATCGTTTCAGCGCCGACTCGACGTTGGCGACGGCCAGGGAAATCTGCTTGAGGTTGTTCGTGCACGCCGACAGTCGGGCTGCCTCGCGGGCGGACTGCACGGCCGGCAACAGCAGTCCGACGAGCGTGCCGATGATGGCGATGACGACGAGCAATTCGACGAGTGTGAAGCCGGCCTTTTGGCGATTGGCGGCGATCTTCATGGGAGATTCCTCCGATACCGAAGCAAGGAGATGATGCGGTGCAACGACACAGGCTGCGGCGAGGGCTAGCCCGTAGCCAGCACACAATCTCCCCGCCTCATGCATTCGATGCTACGCATCGTCCACAGCGGTCACCATTGGCAAATTTGCCAACAGCCTCATGACGAGCCGCCTCCGCCCTCTTGCTTCAGGCTGTCACGAGAGAAACCCCGGATTCGCGGTTGGGAACGACGACCCGAACCTTCGTGCCGCGGCCAGGGGCACTGTCGATCGAGAGGTTTGCGCCCATCCGACGGGCTCGCTCCGCCATGCCACGCAGCCCGAAGTGCCCCTCGAGAGCTGAATGCGTCGGGACATCGAATCCCTGGCCGTCGTCTTCAACCTCCACGGTATTCCCCGAATCGATCGCGCGGAGCCGGACAACGACACGGGTCGGGGCTCCGTGCTTCAGCGCATTGGTAACGGCTTCCCTCACGAGCCGCAGGAGATGGAACTGGACAGCCGGCGAAACGTCGACGCGGCCGGCCTCCACAAGCATGTCGATCGGCACGTTCGTCAACGTCTGGAGGTAGGCAACCTGGGCGACCAACGATTCGACGAGGTCGCCGTCAGTGCGAGCGGGGTCGCGAAGGTCCCAGAGGAAGTCGTGCGTCTCGCGTCGCACCTGTTCCAGGAAGCCCCGCTGCTGCTCGAGGACATTTCGCGACCGGTCGTCATCGGCCATGTCGGCTGCGGCATCGAGCCTCAGCGAGATGCCGGCAAGGTCCTGCTCGAGCGTGTCGTGGAACTCCTGCGCGATCCGCAGCCGCTCGCCGGCCACCGCCTCAAACTGCAGTTTTTCCTCGATGACGGCCACCTGACGCGACACGAGGCGACGGAGCCCCCACACCCAACCGAGCGTCACGAGTACCGCAGCCGCAAGCGCTGCGATTACGGCTGCCAGTCGCTGCGGCTTCCACCATGACGGAGCCCGGAGGAGTTTCAGATCATCCGGAGACCGAAGGAGAACCTCCAAGGATGGGGCTGCTGCGGGGCGTGGAGCCATCGTTGAGTGCCGCACCGTGCCGCCGACCGGCCGTACGATCCCCGTCACCTGCACACGGCTGCCCGGCTCGAGCAGGCGGCCCTTGATGAACCCGAGCAGACCGGAAATCGCCGTGAGGCCGACGTCTTCGGCAAGCAGCCTGACCTCGCCACCGCTCCGCCCAGGACTCACATCGACCACGGTCGCCGGAAATGTGACCAGGCATCCGTAATAATCACCGGGATCGGCGGTGTCGTACCTGGCCAGTGCCGTCGCGTTGATGCGAAGGATGTCTGCCGGGTGGATCGCGATAGGCTCGAGCGGCGTGCCGGGCTTCATCCTTCGGACGTGGGCCTCGGTCATTCCAAACACGGGTTCGGCGCCATCGACGAATCCGACGGCCTCCACCCAGTCTCCTTCCTCCAGTGGCTCCATTGAGTTCGATTCCACGAGCAGACCCTGGCATCCGGACTGGAGATAAAGAAAACTCCCCGGTACCGAGTGGGTCACGACCCCCTGCGTCCGGATACGATGGGCCGTATCGGGATACCGTCCGATTTCGGCGAACGGCACCTCCCGCGCGTCGCCCGGCGGCGTCTCGATGGAAAACTCGTCCAACGGGCAAACGCTGAGTTTGGGAGCCAAAAGTTCGCCACGACTGTTGGACTCAGCGGTGGCAACGCCGGTGCAGCGGATCGACGCGTCGATGTACTGCTCTGGCGGCAGCGATACGGCGGTCTTGGCCACATCCACCCAGAATTCACGAGTCACGTCCGTCACCAGGAAGATCCAACGGCCGCTGTCGGCGTCGTCTCGAATCCCCCTGACGATGCCCGAAGCCTCGACCCGCTGGCAGTCGTCTAATCCGAGAAAGAACCGGTTGCGGTCGTAGGCACGCGGCGCCGGCAACGACCGCTCGCCGAGTTTTCGGATACCCACCGGGACGATCGTGGGGGCGTAGCCGCCGCGCTTGGTCCGCCCCACGACCTCGATCACATCCCCCTCGCGAAGTTCGAGCACGTCGACGATGTCGGTCTCGAGCAGACCCAATCGCCGCGACTGTGTCACGTCGATCCAGATGCCTGCCGTATCGTCTTGCATGACAAGACCCTCACCAACCTTGAGCGTGATGACGCCACGCACAGTGAGCGAGCGGCTATCGTCGCCGCTCGCCGATTCCATGATGTCGGCAACCTGCGTAAGCTCACCGGAATCGCTCCTTTCAGCTTCCGCAGCCGCCAGTGCTACACATGCGGCGATCCCACCGGCGCAGACAACGACCAGCCCGCAGAGGGCTCGCACTCCAAACGTTTTCTCGCGACAGCTCCTTATCACGCTTCATCTCCCCCGCAGACTTGCAGGCCATGCGATTCCTTCAAGACTTCGTCCGGCCTGTGGACAAGCCTCACGTCGGACGCCCGCAATCAGCCTACCGCGGATCGTGGACGGCCTGCTATTGCCGTGCAAAGGCTGCGGGGTCGTCGAGCACGAAGAGGTGGCCGTGGTCGGCGGTCACGATCACCACCGAGTCGTTCCAGGCGTCGTGCCGCTCGATCCACTTCACCACCGCCTGAAACGCCGCGTCGCCGCTCTTCACCGCGCCGATCGCCGAGTCGATGTCGTTGGCGTGCGAGGCCCAGTCGACGTCGCCCGCCTCCACCATCAGCCAGAAGTTGCCCCGGCTGTGCAAGACGTCGAGTGCCGTGCGGGTCATGTCGGCCAGCGTCGGATTCTCGGTGAGATCGGCCTCTGTATAGGGTTTCAGTGGGCAGTATTTCTTGCGGAGCCGGTCGGCCGATGCCTGCTGCTCGGGCCGGCAGCCGACCGGATCAAAATCACCGTCAGCCGTCTGATACGGCAGGTTGCCCTCGGCCACGCCGAAGAGGCCGAAGAGCCGGAGGTTCCGCTTGATGGCATCCTCCGCCGCGACGGCCAGCACCTCATCGCCGGCCTGGCCGAAGGTGCGAAGGGCCAGCCGGTAGCGGCCCCC
>CANHYS010000338.1 GCA_947464585.1 Planctomycetaceae bacterium
CTGCTGATCGCTTCGACGATCCTTTCGAGCGGCTGCAGCATCTACGGCCGCCCCCAACGAACCGCCACCCGCCAGGCCGCGCTCGACGCCAATTGCCCCCCAGAATCGGGCCGAATGCCCGCCAAGGAATTGGCGAAGGTGACGCTGCCGCCCTACGTGATCGAGCCCCCCGATATTCTGCTCATCGACGCGCTCCGCGTGGTGCCGAAACCTCCGTTCCGCATCCAGTCTTTTGACGCGCTTCAGGTCATCGTGGAGGGCACGCTCCTCGAACAGCCGATCAATGGGCTCTACGTGGTGGAGCCCGGCGGCATGCTCGATCTGGGCCCTTCCTATGGCAAGGTGATGGTGGGCGGGCAATCGCTGGAAGAGGCCCAGGACGCCGTGTTTCGCCACCTCAAGCGAATCCTGCGCGAGCCGCAGGTATCGCTCACGCTGGCGCAGGCGGCAGGCCAGCAGCAGATCGCCGGGGAACACCTCGTTGGCCCCGACGGCACGATCAATTTGGGCACCTACGGCACCGTCTACGTCACCGGCATGACGCTTGCCGAGGCGAAGGAGGCCATCGAGGCACAACTCTCGAAATTCCTCGACGCGCCGCTCGTGAGCGTCGACGTGTTCAGCTACAACTCGAAAGTCTACTACGTCATCACGGAAGGGGCCGGCTTCGGCGACAACGTCGCCCGATTTCCCGTGACGGGCAACGAGACGGTGCTCGACGCCATCGCCGGCATCAACGGCCTCTCGCGACTGTCGAGCAAAGACATCTGGATCGCCCGCCCCGCGCCATCGGGCGTCGGCTGCGACCAGGTGCTGCCGGTCGACATCGAGGCGATCATGAAGGGGGGCTCCACAGCCACCAACTACCAGTTGCTGCCTGGCGACCGTGTGTTCATCGCTCAGGATCCGTGGATCGCATTCGACAGCATCATCGACAAGGTCATTGGGCCATTCGAACGGGTCTTCGGGTTCAGCCTCCTCGGTGTGCAGACCGTCCAGACGTTCAATCGCCTACCGTTCGGCTTCAACCCGAATACCGGCTTCTGCTGGGTGGCTCGCGAAGTCTACGGCGACCAGAACCCGAAGTGGCTGCTGTTCAGGGCCTGGCTGCTGACGGAAGCCCCGACGTGGCTGCGTGACGTCTACGCGGCCCATGGCGAGGAATTCGCGGCCTGGATCCACGACAAGCCGCTCGTGAAGGCGGCCGTGAAGGTCCTCATGGATCGGGCGATCGCGGGATATGGCGTGCCGGATTGAGGTCGCTCCGGGCACCACCGAGTGGTGTCGGTCGACAGCGGGTGGTATAGATTCAATAGGTTCGTTTTTTGGAGAAACCGATGACCAAGTCGCATTCGCTTGGGATCAAGCGTGGCATGAAGATGGCCACCGTGGCAGCGACGTGTGCCTGCGGCGTCTTCCTGTCCGCCGTGGCCAGCGCGCAGGGGCCTGGCGGGACGCAGGGCGGCGGCAACACGCCGTTTTCCAACATCACCCGCCGGCCTTCGGTGAGTCCCTACATGGGGCTGGCCTTCCAGGGCAACAACCCCACGACGGGCGGAACGCTCGGGGCAATGCAGGGCCTCGTGCGGCCGCAGCAGCAGCAGTATGCCCAACAGCAGCAGTCTGCCCGCCAGTCGCGGCAACTCAGCCAACTCCAGGGGCAGGTGCGGAAGATCCAGCGGCCCGCGGGAGGCTCGACCATCCAGACGATCCGTGCCACCGGGCATGCCTCGACATTCATGGAAATGTCCCACTTTTATCCATCTGCCCGTTAGAAGCCCGTGGCATACGTCCGCTCCATCGCGATTGCGGCCGTCATCCCCGTGCTGGCTTGGACGGGTGCGGCGCGAGCCGCCGAAGACGCAGGCGTGCAACCGGCCACAGCGGAGACCGCCGAACTCCGCCCCAGGATGGAGCAACTCGGCACGACCGGCGGGCTCGGGCTCGATGGGCCACCGTCATCCCGCGACTTGGCCTCGAGCCGAGCCGAGTTGCAGCGGCGTTTCCGTGAGTCGCTTTCTCATGCAAATACCGCAGCGGGTGCGCGACTGGCCGCGGAAACCCTGCTCACGGCTGCCATCACCGAGACCGACCGGTCTCTCAAATGGCTGATGCTCGATGAATCGCGACGGCTGGGCGAGGCGGCCGGTCAGGCCAGCCTCGTGAACCGCGCGATCACCATGGCGGCGGCGGCCTACGATTTCGACGCGATCGACCTGGAGCTGCGTTGCCTGAAGCAGATTCCGCTCCGCGGCCTGGACGCCCAAAGGGCATCCAGCCTGGCGTCGGCAGCGGAGAACATCGCCACCCGTGCCGAAGCCGATCAGCGGCTCGACAAGGCGGTATCCGCGACGCTGCTCGCCTACCGAGCCTGGCAGCGGGCGGGCAACAAGGCGGCCGCCCATCAGGCCGCCGCGAGGCACGACGCACTGATTCAAGCGAAGTGACCAGCGGGCGGAGGCCCGCCAAGCCGGGGCGGGCAGGATGCCCGAGCCCGGCGTGCAGCGAGTCAATCAAACGGCCGGCGTTTCTTTCTCGGTGCGGCTGGTTCCTGCGGCTTCGCGGCCTCTTGTTCGTCGGCCTCCTGACCAGCGTTCATGTCCGGGTCGCGATCAGCCTCCAGTGGCTGATCCTCCTGCTCCTGTCTTTCTCGCCATGGCTTCTCCGACTCGTAGCTCGCCAGTTCACCCTCCAATTGCGTTTTCACTTCCGGCGAACTGCCCTCAGACTCGACCGCCTGCTTGCTGTATTTCCGTGCCTCGGCGAAATCCCCGGTCTCGGCGTAGCCGGCCGCCAACGTGCTGATGATGTGCGGCTGCTTCCAGGTCGTCCCCTCGCAGGCCTTCTTCGCCAGCTCGATCGCCCGCTTGCCGTCCCGGATCGCCTCGTCTGGCGATGTGGCCAAGAGCCACGCGAGGTTGTTGAGAACGCCCGAGTCATCCGGCTCGAGTTCGAGTGCCTTCTCGAGGTCGACCCGTGCCGCCTTGTGGTCACCGATCGAGATCTCCGCATCGCTGCGACCACGCCAGCTCGCGAAGTTCTTGTCGTCGAGTTCGATCGACCGTGAAAACCGCTTGATCGCCTGACGCGGCTGCTTGGCCGCCAGATAGAGCATGCCCAGCTGCCCCACGAGCACGGCATCGTCGGGCTTCTGTGCCACCAGCTTGCGGAAATCACGGATCGCCGCCGGGTAATCGTTGCGCTCGGCGGCAATGAGGCCACGAAGCTCGATGGCCGCCGGGTGATCCGGATGCTTCGCGAGCACCCGCTCGAGATCCGCTGCGGCACTATCGGAATCGCCAGCCTGCTGATGAATGCGGGCGCGGAGCACCAGCGGCACGACCTCGTCGGGAGCGATGCGGATCGCCTTGTCGAGGTCGGCGATCGCCTCGGGCCGGTCGCCCCGCATGGCCCGCACGCGGGCCCGTTGCAACAGCGCACCGGAAGAGTCTGGGGCGAGCTTGATGGCCCGATCGAATGCTTCCTGGGCAGCCTCCAGTTTGTTGTCCATCATCAGCGACAGGCCGAGCGCCTCCTGCAACGAGGCATCTTCCGGATCGGCCTCGATGGCGGCTTCCAGATCGCCGCGAGCCTTCTCGAGCTCGTCTGTGAGCAGGTAGAACAGTCCGCGGGTCCGCCGGATGTCCTTGTCACGCGGCGCAAGCTCGACCGCCTTGTCGTAGTGCGAGGCCCGCTCCTTGCTGTCATCCGCATCGGCGGTGTTGCCGAGCACGATGTGAGCCTGAGCTGTCTGCAGCTTGTCGTCGGGAAGCAACTCGATCGCCTTTGTGGCGGCGGTACGGGCCCGTTCCCGGTTACCACCGGGGAGGCTTTCCAACTGCGCGATCATGAGCTGGGCGTCGCCGAGCTTGGGATCGCGATCGACCACCTCATTGAGATCGCGCATGGCAAACGATCGCAGCCGCGGCCACTGCGGATCGGGGGTATCGACCTCATAGATCGCCTGC
>CANHYS010000339.1 GCA_947464585.1 Planctomycetaceae bacterium
AAGACCACGCTCCTGCGGCTCTTGCTCGGCCAGCTCGCGCCTGAGCAGGGCACCGTCAAGCTGAGAACACAACTGGCCGTGGCCTACTTCGACCAGCTCCGGGGACAGCTCGACGGCGAGAAATCGATCGCCGACAACATCGCCGGCGGAAACGACACGGTCACCATCGGCGGTCAGCGACGGCATATCATCGGCTACCTGCAGGATTTTCTGTTTTCACCTGAGCGGTCCCGCACGGAGGTGCGGTTCCTGTCGGGCGGCGAGCGGCACCGTGTGCTCTTGGCCAAGCTGTTCACGCAACCGGCCAACGTGATCGTGCTCGACGAGCCGACGAACGACCTCGACGCCGAAACCCTCGAACTCCTCGAGCAGCGGCTCGTGGAGTTTGCCGGCACGATTCTGATGGTGAGCCACGACCGCGAGTTTCTCAACAACGTGGCGACGAGCGTGATCGCCTACGAGGATGGTGGCGTTCGCGAATATGTCGGTGGGTATGACGACTGGCTGCGGCAGCGGCCTGCCGCAGCGACGAAGGCCTCGGAGCCGCAACGGACCGCACCAGCGAGGCGGGAGTCGTCGCCGGAACCCGCGGCGGCCGCCGTTCCGAAGCGACGCCCATATAAGGAGCAGCGGGAGCTCGACCTCCTGCCCGCGACCATCGAGAAGCTGGAGACGGAGATCGCCACCCTCCATGAGCAGGTCGCCGCTCCATCCTTCTACAAGCAGCCGGCCGCCGAGATCGCCGCCACGCAGCGGCGACTGAAAGACTGCGAAGCCCAACTGTCCGCGGCGTTTCAGCGGTGGGAAGAGTTGGAATAGGCGGATCTGCATGCCCTGTTTGACGGTGCATCGATCGGGCTGCATGCGGTAGAATTGAGTATGCCGCCGAGGTGGCGGTGCGAATGCGAATGATGCCCACGGAGGTGCTGCCATGGTTGCCACGATTTCCCCGAGTTCCCTTGCCGATCTCCGCCGTCGGGGCGACGGGGTGACGCTCATCGATGTGCGGACCCCCGCGGAATATGACGAGGTGCACGTCGAGGGCGCCCGCAACATCCCGCTCGATCGCCTCGATCCGCGGGCCATCGCTGCCGAGCATGCGGGGAAGACCGGTGGACCGCTCTATTTCGTCTGCAAGTCGGGGGGCCGCAGCCAGAAGGCCTGCGAACAGATGATCGCAGCCGGCGTCAACGACGTGGTGAGCGTCGAGGGGGGCACCTCGGCCTGCGAGGCAGCCGGTATGAAAGTGGCCCGCAGCGGCCGGAAGGTGATGTCACTGGATCGTCAGGTGCGGATCTGCGCCGGCGGACTGGTCGTGCTCGGGGCGGTCCTCGGGCATTTCGTGAATCCCGCATGGCATGCCCTGTCGGCGTTCATCGGCGCCGGACTCGTCTTCGCGGGCGTCACCGACACCTGCGGCATGGCGATGATGCTGGCGAAGATGCCCTGGAACCAGGTGCGTGGTGCGGCCGCATGCTGTGCCCGTGCCGTCATGGTCGCGATGGTGCTCGGCAGTGCTGCGGGCGTCGCGGTGGCGGCGGAGCATACGAAGGATTCGCTCGAGGCCGTGCAGCAGGCCGTAGCGGATCAGAAGGCCGTGCTCGTCGATGTGCGTGAGCCGGAAGAGTGGAACGAGGGCCACCTGTCGGGAGCGCGTTCGCTGCCGCTCTCGGTGTTGGAGAAGGGCGTGAAGCCCGACGCCCTCGCCAATCTGCTGCCCAAGACAAAAATCATCTACGTCCACTGCCTGGCGGGGGGCCGCTGCCTCGAGGCCGCAGACATCCTCGCGCCGCTGGGCTATGACGTTCGGCCGCTGAAGCCGGGCTACAAGGCCCTCGTCACCGCCGGCTTTCCGGCCGTCGTCGGCCAGTGAGCCCGGAGTCCCCCGGCCGGCTGCACACTACCAGTATTTCACGAGCACGACGCCGGCGAACACCATCACCGCGCCGACGATCCTGCCGGTGGTGAGCCCTTGCTGTGGCAGATTCATCAGGCCGAAGTGGTCGAGCGCGAGCGAGCAGATCAGCTGACCGGCCACCACGGCCGCGATGAAGGCCGCCGCCCCGAGTTTGGGGGCGAGGGCCGCGCCGGCCAGCACGATCAGCGCGCCCAGCGGTCCACCGATCCAGTTCCACCACGGTGCCGCCCGCATCGCTGCGGCCGAGGGAGGGCTTGGCCGGAGCAGCAGCATCACGACCACGGCGGTCACGACCGTGCCGCAGATCGAGAAAAAGGTTGCATAACGGGGGTCGCCGATGTTGGTCCGCAGCGAGCCGTTGGCCGCCGCCTGCAACGCGATGCAGCCGCCGGCACCGGCGGCGAGCAGAATCCAGACATTGTCCATGAATGTTCCTTTCCGTGAACCGCTACTATAGGGATTCGTTGGATTTTGCCGGGCTGTATTTCCTGCCCGGACTTCCTGACTGCATCATTGAGTGATCGCCTGCATGGATATCAGCATCGAACGACGCGAGAACGCCACGGATGCGTCCGGCGATGCGGTCGTCGAACTGGCCGTGAAGGGCCGGATCGATGCGGAAACGGGCGTCGAGCTGGAACATGCTGTCGCGGAGGAACTGCGACGTGGTCACCACGCCATCCGGCTCGACTGCACGGACGTTAGCTTTCTGAGTTCTGCCGGGATCCGCGTGCTCTTCAATGTCCACCGCGCCGCCAAGACCGCCGGCGCGCGGTGTCTCATCGGCGCAGCCAGCGAACCGGTGGCCCGCGTGCTCGAGTTGACGCGACTGGCCCCGATCCTCAGAGAGCCGCAGCGTCGAGAGCCGCAGTCTCAAGAGTCGCTGGGCACGGGCGGCAGCGGACAGGCCCCGTCGGGTGATGCTCTTCCGGCCGCGGTCGGCCAGTCCACCTCCGACATCCGCGCGGGCAGGATCCTTTTTGTCGGTCTGGAATCGCCCGGGAACGGCGCACTCAAGGGAGACGTTGTGGGAACGTCGGATACCGACCCGCTGGGTTCCGGTGTGGGCCGGCTTGTCGAGACACCATCGCGGCCTGTGCCGCGTCATGCCTTCGGCCTCGGTCTGGCTGGTCTGGCTGATGACTCGCTCACCAGCATTGCCGGCGAGATGCTGGCGGCCTGCGGGGGTGTCTTCCATCGGGCACCGCAGCCCTTTGCGGCGGTCGACTATAGCCTCGGCGAAGGCAGTCTCGTGCCCACCGTGCGGCTGGCATCGGGCCTGATCTGGGAGGGCCTGCCACGTGGACGGGCCGGCTTCGAGCCGGCCGACGACGAACCGGCCGTGCGGTTCGACGAACTGGCGGCGGCGTTGCTTGAACAGTCGCAGGCCGACTGCCTGGCACTGGTGGTGGTTGCCGAGGTGCATGGCATCGTCGGTGTCGAACTGATCCGGCCGCTGGCCGAGGCGACCGCCACCGACAATCCTCGCAGCCGTGATCCCGCCGTGGCCGCACGGTGGCTGAGTTTTTCCCGTGAGCCTGTGCATGCCCGACACACCGCGCTGGTCGTGGGCGTGGTCACGCGAGGAAATCCTGCCGGCCCGCTGGCCGAGTTCGTGCGGCCTCTCGGCCCAGACGGTCCCTCCGGCCATGCCCATGCCGCCATCTTTCCCCTGCGGCCGCTCAAACGCGGCGCCGTCGACCTCGCCGCCACGGTCGCCGACCTCGCCGCCTCCGAGCCGCTGGCGGTGATGCACCTGCTCGGTGATCCGCAGCCGGTGCTCGGCAATGGCCAATCCGATTTTGTTCGCGGCTGTTGCTGGTTTGCGCCACTGTCGGTCGCGGGAGGCGGCTCATGATCACGCTGCTTTCCACATGGACATTTGGCGTGGCGCTGGGATTCGTCGCGCTCGGCGTGTTTGTCAGCTACAAGCTCTTCTCGTTTCCCGACATCACCACAGACGGCTCCTTCACGCTGGGCGCCGTCGTCGCGACCGTGCTGCTCGTGGCGGGTGTCGATCCTGTGTTGGCAACGCTCGCTGGCATG
>CANHYS010000340.1 GCA_947464585.1 Planctomycetaceae bacterium
AAGGACTGCCGGGTGATGAATGGCGGCCGGAAGCGATGGGAACTCGACGGCCGGGCATGGTCGAACGACCGGGTGACCTATCCCCACGCTCACTACACGGCGGCGGAGCAGGACGGCACGATCCGGGCCCTGCGTGACGAGGTGCTCAAGCACCAGCGGGCCGGCAAGCAACTGCTCGACGTGCGGTCACCCGAGGAATATCGGGGTGAGCGGATGCATATGCCCGACTATCCAAACGAGGGTGCGGTCCGCGGGGGCCACATCCCGGGCGCAAACAACGTGCCGTGGCCCATGAACTGCAACGAAGACGGCACGTTCAAGACGGCGAAGGAGCTGGAGAAACTCTACCTGCGCGACTTGAAGATGAAGCGTCGCTCTCCCACGATCGCCTACTGCCGGATTGGTGAGCGGTCGAGCCTGACGTGGTTCGTGCTCAAGTACCTGCTCGGCTTCGGGAACGTGAAGAACTACGACGGCTCGTGGCTGGAGTGGGGCAACTGCGTAGGGGTGCCGATCGTGAAGGGTGCCGCCCCGGGCGGTGCCGTCGCTGCCACAGCCGCCCCGGCACACGCATCCTGATGGATTCTTTCTGAAGGCCACCGCCCCCTCCCACCCAACCGCATGAACGGCGTCAACGAACGGCTCACTGCGATCATCGGCGAGTTTGCCGACCTCGACGGCCGTGAGAAGCTGGAACTGCTGCTCGATTTCGCAGCCGGACTGCCGCCATTGTCGCCTGAGTATCAGGCCCGGAAGGGCAGCGAGGATCGCCGGGTGCATGAGTGCCAGACGCCGGTGTTTCTCTGGCCGGAGGTGACCGACGGCACTGCTCGGCTTATCGCCGAGGTGGCCCCCGAGGCCCCGACGGTCAAGGGATTCGTGGCCATTCTGGCTGATGCGGTCAACGGCCGTCCAGTCGCTGAGGTGGCCACGCTCCCCGAAGATATGCTTGAGCGAATGGGGCTCGCCGATGTGCTGGGGATCCTGCGGTCGCGTGGACTGCGGGCGATCCTCTCCCGCGTGAAGCGGGAACTGGCCGGTATGTCACCGGCCTGATCGATAGTGGTAGGGACGTGACGGCAGGGAAAGGCAGCAGTTCGTGACATCCGCAGCAAAATTGATGAAGGTCGTGGCCGGCGTCGATCTGGGCGGCACGGCGATCAATTACACGTTCCTCGACCAACGTGGGCAGTTCTTGATCGACGGTCTGTGCGAACATCCGGCACGAAGCGTCGAGGGCCCCGACATCTGCCTCGGCCAGATTGCCGACGGGTTGGCGATGGCCGCCGAGCAGGCAGGCGTCCGGGTAGAGAACGTCGTGGCGATCGGCCTCGACACGCCGGGGCCTGCCAGCGGCACGGGCGTTCTGAGCAAGCGCGGCTCGACGAACTTCGTGCACGCCGAGTGGGCGGGCTACGACATCCGCGCCGGCCTCGAACGGCGGCTCAGTCGGCCAGTGACCTACCTCAACGACGGCAACGCCGCCGCCCTCTGGGGCCATGTCGCCATCTTCGGGTCGGAGAACACGGCAACGAGCGTTTCCGCGATCGTTGGCACGGGCCTGGGCGGCGGAGTGGTCACCGCCGGCAAGGTCATCACCGGCCGGAACGGCTTTGGTGGCGAATTGGGACACGTGTTGATCCCATTCTGTCAGATCCCGGGCATTGAAGGCATCGTGCCGGCATGCAACTGCGGGCGGACCGGCGACCTCGAGTCGCTCTGCTCGCTGACGGCGATCCGCCGCACACTGCTGCCTTATTTCCTCAAGCAGCACCCCGATCACGAACTCGCCCGAACGGGCGACATCGCTCAGGCGGCAAAGCAAGTCCGCGGGCTCGCGGAACGGGGCGACGACCTCTGTCGCCAGATCTTCCGCGTGCAGGCGCATGCCCTCGGGCTCTTCTTCGACGAGATGATCAACGTGTTCGACCCCGACGCACTCGTGGTGGGTGGTGGAGCGGTGGAGACGTCGGAGGAGTTTCGGTCCTGGTTTCTTGCCAAGATTCGTGAGGGCATGCCGTCGCAACGCGAGGAGCAGGCGGGGATCCCCATCCACGTGATTCCCAACGGCGACACAGCCGGCGCCCGGGGTGCGGCCCTCGACGCCGCGCGAGTCGCCCGCGAACGCGGACTCTAGCGTCACGCCACGCGGTCGAGGATCGGCAGCGAGGGCAGCCCGTTGGGCTGCAGCTGCGGGCCCGGGGCGGGCAGGGGGGCCAGTGACTCGTCACCGGCCGGCCGCGTCCGCGGGGGCCCTAGAAGCATCAGCCTCGCCGTGCCCATGAGCCCGCGGAGCGACCCAAACGTCGCCTCGACGGCGGCGGGTTCGTAGCCGCAGTGCACCATGCAGTCCTGGCACTTGGCATTGCCGCTGGCCCGCCCGTAGGCGTCCCAGTCGGTCTGTTCCATCATCTCCCGATAGGTCTTCGTGTAGCCCTCGTCGAGCAGGTAGCACGGTCGCTGCCAGCCAAACAGATTGTAGGTCGGCGTGCCCCACGGCCGGCACTCCAGATCCCACGCACCCTTGAGAAACTCCAGGAACACGGGCGATTGGTTGAACTTCCACCGCCGCGGCGCGTCGGCCAGGATCCGTCGGAAAAGTGACTGGCTTCGCTCACGCGGCAGAAAGTGCGACTGATCAGGCGCCTTCGCATACGAATAGCCGGGGGAAATCATCATCCCTTCCACGCCCAGCGTCATCACCTCGTCGAAAAACGCTCGATACCGGGCCGGATCGGCGGAGGCGAAGAGCGTGGAGTTGGTGGTCACCCGGAAGCCTGCCTTGCGGGCGGCGCGGATCGCCGCGACGGCCATGTCGTAGACGCCCTCGCGGCACACGGCGTGATCGTGCTCCTCCCTCGGACCGTCGAGGTGCACCGAAAAAGCCAGGTAGGGGGAGGGGGAGAAGTATGGCAACATCTCCTCGAGCTTCAGCGCGTTGGTGCAGAGGTAGAGATACTTCTTGCGGGCCACGATGCCGGCCACGATCTGCTCGATCTGCGGATGCAGCAGCGGCTCGCCACCGGGAATCGAAACGATCGGGGCACCGCACTCATCCACCGCGGCGAAGCACTGCTCCGGCGTGAGATGGGACCGCAGCACCTCCGTCGGATGCTGGATCTTGCCACAGCCGCCACAGGCGAGGTTGCAGCGAAAAAGCGGCTCGAGCATGAGCACGAGCGGATACCGGGCGTTGCCCCGCAGTCGCTGCACGGCCACGTGCTTCAAGACGGCCATCATCTGTCCAACGGGCACACTCATGCAACGCGCTCCCTGACGTCATGGCTACAGGCCTTTGCCTGGGAAAACCGGGCCAGTGCCATGAGCGGGAAATAGATCGGGTAGTAGTGATAACGGAGGTAGAACACCTTCGGAAAACCGGTGCCGGTGAACTCCGACTCCTCCCAGCTGCCGTCGGCCGACTGGTGCGAGGCCAGCCACTGCACACCGCGACGAGCCTCGCGGGAATCGTGCCTTCCTGCCGCCACGAGCCCGGCCACGCCCCACGCCGTCTGCGACGCGGTCGGCGTGCCGCAGCCCGCCAGCGAACGATTGGCGTAGCTCTCTGGGGTCTCGCCCCAGCCGCCGCATGACTGCTGATGGCGAGCCAGCCAATCAGCGCCGGCCGCCACGGCGGGATCGACCGCAGGCAGCCCGACCGCCCGCAGGCCTTCGATGGCCTGCCAGGTGCCGTAGACATAGTTCACGCCCCAGCGGCCAAACCAGCTGCCGTCGGCCTCCTGGCTGGCCCGCAGGTAGGCAATGGCTCGATCAACGGACGGATGACCCGCCCGCAGGCCAAGCTTGCCATAGGCCTCCAGCACACGGCCGGTCAGATCGGGAGAACTCGGATCGATCATCGCGTTGTGATCGGCGAACGGCACCTTGCAGAGCAGCTCCATGTTGTTGTCGCGGTCGAAGGCGCCCCAGCCGCCGTCAGAACTCTGCATCGACTCGAGCCA
>CANHYS010000341.1 GCA_947464585.1 Planctomycetaceae bacterium
AGCGACCTCCTGCGGCACGGGGCCCGAACGGGGAATCAGCCGGCAGCCCGATCCCACCACGAGAGCGGCAGCAATTCCGCATGCAGCGGTGATGGAAACTCTGGCCATGGAGCCGGCAGCCTCGGCTGCCCGACATGCGGTGTGGAGAGGCAGGGACGGAGGCGAAACCATAGGTTTTCGGTGCGGCAGACACAACGCTTTCCATGGCGGGGATCGACCTGACGCACCCACCACGAAGAGCCCGGCTCCCGCGAATTGCCCCGTCCTCCGGAGTCCCCATACCGAAGCGGGGGGCGACCGGACTTGCCGTCTGAAGCCGGTGGCCGTAAAGGTGCTGCTTTGAATGCTCTCCCAGCCGGTTTTCCGATGCCAAACACCCCCCTTCCCAATCCGATCGGCCGCTGGATGGCGGGGCTGGCGGCACTGCTCGCGGTGCTGGTTGTCTGGGGGGGATTCGAAATCCGCGACGAGGTGGTGGAATCGCCCTCCCCGCGCTCGGTTCGTCTCACAGCCACGCCGCCGGAGTCGGGAAACGCCATTGAGTATGTGGAGGGATACGAAGCCGGACGGCGGCGGGCCACCGCGGAAAACAGGCCGATGCTCGTGGTCTTCCGAGCAGCCTGGTGCCACTGGTGCGCGGAGTTTGCCCAGGGCGCGCTGATCGATCGGAGGCTCGTGGGGCTTTCCCGGCAGTTTGTCTGTGTCATGGTCGATGCCGATCGGCACGCCACCGACTGCCGAAGGTTTGGCGTCAAGGAGTTTCCGACGGTGGTCGTGGCGACCTCCGAGGGGGACGAGTGCCGTCGCTGGACGGGCTGCCCGTCAGCCGACGAACTCGTGTCGGCGATGGCCAACACGCTGCCCGCAGCACGCATGGCCGTGGCCGAGGGGGACGATTCGGCCACCACACGTTGATCGCAGTGATTGTGTAGAGTGGCGGGTTCACGAGCCTCGAAATCAGTCAGGTGGAACACCGTGCACGCCCCCACGCCCCCTTCCGCACCGAAGTCCGCCTCCGCCGAGAAGTTCCATGCGTATCCCTGGTGGAGTCCGCGATTTTGGCACGGCATGCCCTTGGGCGTGTGGCTGCCGCTGGTGGCCGAGCATCACGCGCGTGCGAGCCTGACCAGGTGGGGATTGATGGTGACGATCACGGCGGCCGCGGCCTTCAATTCGGTGGCCGAGGCCTTCTCAACGGCCAGGTTCCGGCGGCAGTTGCGGTCTCCGCCGACCACGCCGCCCCCGCTGTTCATCATCGGTCATTGGCGGTCGGGGACGACGCTCCTGCACGAATTGCTGATGCTCGACGATCGGTTCTGCTGCCCGAACACCTACCAGTGCTTCACGCCCGGCCATTTCCTGCTCACGGAATCGTTCATGACCGCCGCGATCGGCTGGATGATTCCGTCGAAGCGGCCGATGGACGACGTGGCCGCAGGCTGGGACCGTCCGCAGGAGGACGAGTTTGCCCTCATGAACATGGGCGCTCCTTCCCCCTACCGCCGCATGGCGTTTCCCGTCACGAGCCCCGCCGTTCCTCAGGCACTCGACCTGGCAGGCCTCTCCCCGGCTGATCTCGACCGCTGGCGAGCAGCCCTGCGTCGGTTCCTCGGCATGCTCGCCGTGGCCGATCCGCGTCGGCCCGTGCTCAAGAGCCCGCCGCACACCGCCCGGGTCGGCGTGCTCGCGGAGATGTTTCCGGAGGCGCGATTCCTGCACGTGGTGCGCGACCCGTTCGTGGTGTTCGCATCGACGATGCGGCTGTGGCGATCGCTGCACGACGTGCAGGGCTTGCAGGTCGACCGTGGAGAGACGCTCGAACCGTACGTGTTTGCCGCGTTCGAGGAGATGTATGCGGCCTTCGAACGCGACAGGGCCGCGCTCCCTGCGGGCCGCCTCCACGAGATCCGCTACGAGGATCTCGTCGCGGATCCGGTGGGAGCGCTGGCCGAGTCGTACGAGCGGCTCGGGCTGGGCGACTTCGAACGGGTGCGAGGTCCGATCGAGGAACAGGCCCGGTCGATGAAACGCTACCGCACGAACACCTACAACCATGATCCGCGGATCGTCGCGGAGGTGGCCCGCCGCTGGCGGCCTTTTCTCGAACGCTACGGCTACCAGGTGCCGTGAGCACTCAGGCACGCTGCCTGCGCCGCTGCCGCATCAATCGCACCTTCGGGTCGGCCTGCATGCTGCGGGCCTCGTCGGCGTATTCCTGGGGCGTCATGCGGATCCGCCGTTCGAACCGCAGGCGGGAAAACGCCCAGGAGCAGGCGGCCACCACCGCGGCAGCGGCCACCAACGGCAGGATCGCCTGCTGCGCGGCGGCGAACAACCGCGCGGGCTCGTGAGCCAGATCGCCAGAGCCGATGACCGTCACGAGCGGTCGGGCCGACACCGCAGCAGCCACCCCCATCACCGCCAGGCCGCAGGCATGGCCCGCCAACGACATGAGTGAGGCCGTCGAGAAGATCCGTGACAGGCCCGCCAGCAGACTGATGCGGTCGAACGAGGGGGCGATGCGTGATGGCCGCCAGGCCGGTCCGTCGAGCAGCATCCTGACCGTCAGGCCAACTGCACCGGCGACGGCCACCAGCGCCAGCGTCGGAAGCACCACCGCAGACGGCAGCACCACGTCGAGCCGAGGCGAGGCCTCGAGCCCCGCCGTGGCAAAACTGGCCGACTGCCGGATCATGGCGGTGGCCGCAGCGAACGTGGCCTCTGCCCATGCAGGCAGGAGCAGGAGCGTGGTCGCCACCGTCGCCACCCACGCGGGCAGACTGGCCATCGGCATGAAGCCCTGACGGCGGGCCAGTTCACGACGACGGGGCGTGGCGGGAATCGTGCGATCGGCGGCGTCGCTCATCGCGTCACCTCCCGCCAAAGCAGGCGTCGATCGACCGCAGCATCATGATCGCACTGCCACCAGCCCAGGACTCCGCCCCTAGCCAGATGCTGGCCAGGAGCACCAGCGAGGCAAGTCCTTGCAGGAGGCCAGGTCCGGTCGAAAACGGAATCGCGCGCAGGCAGATGGCGCTGGCGAGGTGAAAGGCCACCACCGCCACGAGCGCCGGCATGGCGAGCATGACGGCCAGCGAGAGTGCCACCGCCGGCGTGGTCACCGCGAGCGTCACGAGCCATTCCCCCGGTGGGCCACCACACGCGGTGCCGATGGGCACATGCCGCACGCTGTCGATGAGCCCGCCCACCACGGCCAACTGGCCTCCAGCGGTGAAGAAGGCGGCGAGCCCCACCCACCAGGCCAGCCTGGCGACACCTGCCGATTCGCCGGCGGCATCGGGATCGAAGTCGTCGGCCCAGGAGAGCCCCGAAACACTGCCGAGGATCCCGCCGGCCCACGCGGTCGCCGCCAGCACGGCCGCCGCCGCAGTGCCCATCATGAGCCCGACGAGCAGTTCACCGGCCAGCACCGGCACGAGCGGACCGACCGGCCGCTCTGCCGCCGCGGCCTGCACGGCCAGCGCCATCGGCACCGCCACCACGGCCAGCGCCACGGCGAGTGCCAGCCGGATGCGGAATGAAACGCCCGGCAGGATCGGGAGCGTGCCGGTGCAGACGGCCGCCGCGATGCGGCCGCACGCCCCCACCGCGACGACGATCTCCGGCGACAGTGCTTCAAGCATCACGAGATCCAAAAGGCCAATCAAGGTGGCGACGTCGACTCAGAAAGGCTCCCGATGCTGAGGAGCCGGTCGGAGGCACGCGCAGGAGCCGGTGAATTCTGCGACTCTCGAGCGATCCACCATCGTCCACGAGCCTCCTGTAGCAGAATCCGCCGGCGACGAGCATGCCGCAGCCGGTGACGCTGTATTCACGAAAAACATCGCATCGTGCGATTTTTTCTTGGCCGACATCCGTCGGCTGGTTCTTCCTCGGCCCTCCAGGCCTGGCAAAGAGCCGGATCGCTCAACAGCCTCAACTCCAGATGCTGAGGAGCCGG
>CANHYS010000342.1 GCA_947464585.1 Planctomycetaceae bacterium
CCGCATAGGTTCGCCGGCTGCGGCATGCTCGTCGCCGGCGGATTTTGACGTCGCATGCTCCACGGGCATGGTGCGTCAACTCGCGCAGTCAAAATGCACCGGCTCCTGCGCGTGCCTCCGACCGGCTCCTCAGCATCTGGGGTCGGGGAGCCTGCCCTCCCATGTTGCATGGCAGGATGCCATGTTTCGCGTGAAGCCAGCACCCTACAGGTTCATGCCGAGGAAGCCGCCGCTGGCGTCGCTGGCGGCCTGCTCACGGGCCAGGCGTTCCTCGGCGCGGGCCAGGTCGCCCGCGGCGATGTAGCGGTCGAACTCCGTCTCGAGGGCGTGTTTGACTGAAAGCGAGAGCCACTCCACCGCCGGCTGCGTAAGCCAGTCGCAGGTTTCCTTGTCGAGCCTGATGGCCAGATCGCTGCCCACGGTCTTCGTGTCGGCCTCATCGGTGAGTACGGTGCCCTCGACCGTAAATCGCACCCACCCCACGTCGGGATCGTTTGTAAACTGAAACGTGCAGGAGCCGTTGGTGAGATAGTAGGTGTTGCGAGTGCCGTGCTGGCTGATCGCCCGCTGCACCCGCTCCAGCCGGCCGCGGTAGGCGGGCGACGCTTCAGACGGAATGGCGACCTGCCGCACGCTCCGCAAGGGAGTGCAGTCGAAACGGATGGCCACGATTGGACGGGACGGTGGAACGCTCATGACACCAGGATTCTATCGCGCCGCTGCCGCCAACGCAGCCCGGATCGTCGGCCGGCTGGTCGGCGGGATACCTGTGCTGGCGGTCTGCCTGGTGTGCGGTACGGAGGCGGCTGCGAGTCCACCAGGTCCCGCCGCCGAGACCCGCGTGAGCCAGACGCAGCGGCTCATGGGGGTGCCGTGGACAATCACGGTTTACGCCGCATCGGAGGCGGTCGGCGACGCCGCGATCGCGGCCGGGTTTGCCGAGGTGGCACGACTCGAGCGGATTCTCTCGGACTACGATCCCCAGAGTGAACTTTCAAGGCTTTCTGCGGCGGCGCCAACGTCGGCTCCCAAGCCTGTGAGTGACGACCTCTGGCGGGTGCTCGAGCGTGCCGTCGAGATTCGGGATGCCACGGACGGCGCGTTTGATCCCACGGTCGGACCGCTGACGAGCCTCTGGCGACAGGCCCGCCGTTCGGGCCGCCTGCCGCTTGCTGGGAAGCTGGCCGCAGCCCGTGAGGCTGTTGGGCGAGAGACCCTGCGGCTGGCACCCGATACCCGTGGAGTGGTGCTCACGCAGCCCGCCATGCGGCTCGATCTGGGGGGCATTGGCATGGGCTATGCGGTCGATCGGGCTGTGGAGGTCCTCAATCGCCACGGCACGACGTCGGCGATGGTCGACGCGTCGGGCGACATCGCCGTCACCGCCGCGCCACCTGGCACCTCGGGCTGGAGGATCGCCGTGGCGCCGCTTGGGCCTGCCGGCACCGGCACCGCTCCCGGCGACACAGCCGCGCCGCTGCTGCTGACGC
The DNA here is from genome assembly GCA_947464585.1 of Planctomycetaceae bacterium. The sequence continues at coordinate 1,491 of CANHYS010000342.1, forward strand.
ATGCGGCGGTGACGACTTCCGGAGATGCCTTTCAGGCGGTGGAAATCGACGGCCGACGCTACAGCCACATTGTCGACCCGCGGACCGGCCTCGGCGTGGCGGGCCTGGCAGCGGTCACGGTTGTAGCGCCAGACTGCACGACGGCCGACGCGATGGCCACGGCTGCCAGCGTCTTGGGGCCGGAGCAGGCTGCCCACGTCATCGCCGGTTTGCCGGGCTGTGCCGCCCGCTTTGTGCGGCGGGGAGACGGACAGACACACGTTTCCAAGACGCCGCGCTGGCCCTCCCAGGCTCCCCAGAGCCCCCGCTAAAGCCCCAGGTTTAGCGTCTGGCTGTGCGGCTTGCGCAGGATGTGACGGTTCTCCCAAGTTTGCGGGCCCGGTGAGCCGATATCTCCAGAGCCGTCGCTGCGCCTTGGCGCACGTGTTGCGGGTACGGAGTCGGGGGGCACCGTGCCGGGCCGGGTCGCACAGAGCGTGTGACTCCACCCCTTGGGCGCAGCGGCGGCGATTTGAAGAGTGTTCGAGCCGACATCACCGCCCTGCGGAAGCCCCCGTGCCGCGAACTGCCAAATACCTCTGGGTTGCCCTGACGAGCATCTCGCTCCTCGCGAGCGGCTGTGCGCCGCAGCAGCCGTTCTATTTCTTCGAGGACGGCGACCTGTCGCACTACGTCGGCGCCATTCAGAAGCTCGAGTATCCCGACAGCTGCGAGCAGCCGCTCGACGAGGCATCTGGCGTGACCGAGCCGCTCACGCTTTCCAACGCCCGCTTCGACCAGATCTGGGAGCTGTCGCTGGAGGAGGCGATCCGCACGTCGCTGGAAAACGGCAAGGTGCTCCGCAATCTCGGAGGCCGGTTCCAGAGCTTCGGCGGCCCCCGACCGCAGACCGGAGAGCCTGCCGTTTCGCTGCTCACCGCTCCTACGGCCACTCCCACCATCTATGACCCGGCGATCGCCGAGACCGATCCTTTCCGTGGCGTCGAAAGCGCCCTGTCGCTCTTCGACGCGCAGCTCTCCAGTTCGCTCACGTGGGACCGGATCAACCGGCCGCAGAACTTCCAGCCTTCGGTCAACATTATTTTCCCGCAAAACCTCCAGGGCGACACCGGCAACTGGACGACCGGCATCCAAAAGAGGACCGCCACCGGTGCGACCTTCGGCGTCTCGAACTCGACGCTCTATGACAACAACAACGTCAGATCCCGCGAAGTGCCATCCACGTGGACGACGAACTACGACTTCACGTTCAGCCAGCCGCTCTTGCAGGGGGCCGGCGTCACCTACAACCGGATCGCCGGGCCCGACCCGTTCGACAACATCTACGGCCGACCGCTGTTTCGCGGTGTGCTGCTTGCCCGCATCAACGCCGACATTTCGCTCGCGGAATTCGAGGCGGGCGTCCGCAATCTCATCAGCGATACCGAGCAGTCGTACTGGGAACTCTATTTCGCCTACCGCAACCTCGAGGCCCGCAAGGCCGGCCGCGACAGCTCGCTCGAGGCCTGGCGGAAGGTCCACGCCCTCTATGTCGAGCAGTCGCGTGGTGGCGAGGCCGACAAGGAGGCGCAGGCCCGCGAGCAGTATTTCTTCTTTCGGAGCGAGGTCGAGCAGGCGCTCACCGACGTGTATCGCTGCGAGAATCGGCTGCGATTCATGATGGGCATCGCGGCCAGCGACGGCAGGCTGATCCGGCCCGCCGACGAGCCGACCACCGCCCGCATCTCGTTCGATTGGCAGCAGTCCCTGGTCGAGGCGCTGTCGCGGTCGGCCGAGCTTCGCCGGCAGAAGTGGGTGATCAAGCAGAAGGAACTGGAACTCACGGCCGCCAAGAACATGATCCTGCCCCGGCTCGACCTCGTGGGCCGCTGGCGGTTCCTCGGCATGGGCCAGGAGTTCATCAACCAGAACTACAACCCGTACGAGTCGAACAACGCCGATCCGCTGCGGGGCACCGACGCCTACTCCACGCTGTTCAGTGGCCAGTTCCAGGAATGGCAGGCGGGTGGACAGTTCCTGATGCCACTCGGCTTCCGCCGCGAACTCGCCACGGTGAGGAACTATCAGCTCCAGTTGGCCCGTGAGCGGGCCCGTCTCCAGGACGAGGAACTCGAGGCCTCGCACGCGCTGGTCGAGGCGGTGCGGAACATCGACACGAATTTCGCGCTCGCCCAGACGAACTTCAACCGCCGCGTCGCCGCGGAACGGCAGGTGGAGGCGGTGCAGGCTGCCTACGATGCCGGCACGGTGACGCTCGACCAGCTCCTCGACGCCCAGCGGCGGCGGGCCGAGGCTGAGAGCTCCTATGCCCGCGCGGTCGTGGATTACACCCGCTCCATCTCGCAGCTCCATTTCCGCAAGGGATCGTTGCTCGAATACAACGGCGTCTTCCTCGCGGAAGGGCCGTGGCCGGGCAAGGCCTACTTCGACGCCCACCGCCGGGCACGGCAGCGGGACGCCAG
>CANHYS010000343.1 GCA_947464585.1 Planctomycetaceae bacterium
AAACCGCCAAATCCACTTTCATGCTGGCCGCGAGCATTGAACCGCGGCCGGAAGCCACACTTCCGCAGTCTTTTTTCGAAGGCGCTTACCAGAAGAGAAAGGTCCGCCCATGAAGCTTGTTCGTTTTGGATCCCGCGGCGCGGAGAAGCCCGGGCTTGTCGGCCCCGACCGGAAGATCAAGGACTGCTCGGCCCACGTGGCCGACTACGACCATGCCTTTTTCGCCAGTGGCGGCCTGGAACGGCTCCGCGGCCTCGCTGCCAGCCCCGGTGGCCTGCCTGACGTTCCGGCCGGCGAGCGGATCGGCGCCCCGGTGGCCCGCCCCCGAAACGTGTTTGCGATCGGCCTCAACTATTCCGACCACGCCAAGGAGACCGGCGCGGCGATTCCTGCCGAGCCGATCCTGTTTATGAAGGCCACGAGCGCCATCTGCGGACCGTACGACCCAATCGTCATTCCCCGCGGCAGCGAGAAGACCGACTGGGAGGTGGAGCTTGGCATCGTCATCGGCCGCGACGCGTACGCCCTCTCCTCAAAGGCGGCTGCCCACGAACACATTGCCGGTTACTGCGTGGCCAACGACGTCTCCGAGCGGGCGTTCCAACTGGAGCGGGGCGGCCAGTGGAGCAAGGGCAAGTCGTCTCCCAGCTTTCTGCCTCTCGGGCCGTGGCTGGTGACTCCCGACGAGGTAGCCGATCCGCAGAACCTCTCCCTGACACTCGACGTCAACGGCCGCCGACGGCAGAACGGCACTACGGCGACGATGATCTTCGACGTGCTCCACATCGTGCACTATCTCTCGCACTTTCTTCTTTTGGAGGCCGGCGACGTGGTCTTGACGGGCACGCCGCCGGGCGTGGGCATGGGCCTCAAGCCACCGGAGTTTCTCCGCGCGGGCGACGTTGTAGAGCTGGGGGTGTCCGGCCTGGGCAACCAACGCAGCGTGTGCCAAACGTCGTGACCACAATCGGATGCTGACCAATGCAAAGGTGAATCCCAAAGGCGAACCCATGAAGCTTTTTGCGAAAAAGGCCCTCGTGACCGGTGCGGGCCGGGGCATCGGCCGTGGCTGTGCGGTCGCCCTTGCGCGGGCGGGGGCTGATCTGGCGGTCAACGACCTCGTCGAAGACGACGACCTCCGCGGTGTCGCGGCCGAGATCGAGGCTCTCGGCCGCCGGGGCGTGATCGTGAGCGGTGACGCCTTCGATCGCGGCGTGTGCACGAAGACGGCGGCCCACGCGATCGAGGCCCTTGGCCGGATCGACGTGTTCGTGAGCGTTCCCGCCTTTTCCAAGCGAGGGGCCTTTCTCGACTATCCGCCCGAACTGCTCGACCGCACGCTTCAGGGCACGCTCGCCGCCGCCTTCTTCATGAGCCAGCTCGTGGCCCGCCACATGGTCAACCGGGGCGGGGGCGGCAAGATCATCTTCATCTCCAGCGTGCAGGCGCAGATGGTGCACGTGGGCTGCGCCGCCTACGCCGCCGCCAAGGCGGGGCTCAACCAGATGGCCCTCACGGCCGCCGCCGAGTTGGCCCCGCACCGGATCAACGTGAACGTGATCGAGCCCGGCTGGATCGACACCCCGGCCGAGCGGCAGGCCTTTGGCGACGCCGCGGTCGACGAGCATGCAGCGAAGATGCCCTGGGGTCGGCTCGGCACGCCCGACGACATCGGCCACGCGGCCGCTTTTCTGGCGTCCGAAGACGCCGACTACGTAACCGGCAGCGTGCTGCGGGTCGATGGCGGCTACGTGCTTCGCAACGCCGGACCGTGACCAAACAGCGCCGCACCACTTTACTGCACCGCACTCCCGTTGGATTGTAGCTGTGTCATTTATTCGCCACATTCGTGATCGCGATCGACGATGGCGCCGTGACGGGAACCGGCTCGCCCACCGGCGTCAGCCGACCGGTGGCCCGGTCGATCCGAAAAACGGCAAGCGAATCGCCCAGCATGTTCGCGCAGAGGAGCAGTCCGCCGTCGGGCGTGATCGCGATGCTCTGCGGCCCGCGGCCCCGGCTGGTCACGATCTCGACGAGCGTAAGCCGACCGTCGGCAGCGATCGCGTAGGCGACAAGACTATCGTGACCACGGTTCGTGCCGTACAGAAACCCGCCACAGGGAGTAATCCGAACGTCGGCCGCGTAGTTGGTGCCGACGAAATCCTTCGGGAGCGTGGAGATCGTCTGCCGCTCCGTGAGCTGCCCGCTTGCGGCATCCAAGTCATACACGCCCACCGTGCTGTCAAGTTCGTTGATCACATAAAGCCTCCGCCCGTCGGGATGAAACGCAAGGTGCCGCGGCCCGGCGCCGGCGGCTGTCTTCATGACTGGCTGATCGGTAGAAGTGAGCCGGCCCACCGCTGGATCGAGCAGATAGCAGCAGATCGCATCACCGCCGAGGTCCGCCGCATACACGAACTGCGGTGTGCCTACGGCCGCCGCCGCGAGAGCAAGCGCATGCGGGTGCGATGCCTCCTGCCGTCCCTTCACGACGCCCGAGCCGCCGCACGGGAGGGGCGCCATGATTGGCGGACCGGCGAAGCCGCCGTCGGCAGAGAGTGGCAGCGTGGCGACTGTGCCGCCGGTGTAGTGGGCGAGGAGAAGTGCGCGACCGCCTGGTGCGGCCGTGATGAAGCAGGTCGCCGCCCCGGCAGCCGCCGTGCGGCCCAGCGGCTCGAGCACGCCGTCGCGGCCAACGATCCGCCAGGCGATGACCTCCTCCGTGGAAGCGTCCCCGAATGTCCCCGCGGTGAGGGCATACACTCGCCGCTGATCCTCGGACAGCGTCAGGAAGAATGCATTGGGACATTCCCATCGACCTGCCGAGGGCGTGAGGGTCCCCGAGAGCGTGTCGAGGAGGAACGCCCGCACGCCTCCCTCGGTCCCGGCGGCGAACATCGAAACGAACACGACGAGGAACGAAGCCCCAGTTCCAGGCTCACCCATGCACATGTTTCCTAACGCAAGGAATCAAGAAGTCACAACTACCCGACCGGCGGGGAATCGCAAAGCTGCCTCGTGGCTCTGACCTGCCCCCCGCTTAAACCAGGCCACATGCGGAGCGACAATCCGGGGCAGACGTGTCCCAGACCGGTGCAATGGAGTGCGTCCCGCACGACCTGCGCCCCCAATGCCAATCGGCTGCGAAATCCGGTCGATGCCGACTCGGCCTCGCCATCTCAACGGTTTGCGGCAGTATCATCTCGTTTTCTCGGCGCGGCGTTTGGTGGGAACTCGACGTCGGGCCATCCACGCAATGCCTTTCCGAGCATTGTCCAACGATCATCATTTAGGAACTCCTAAATATTCGGCAATATCCCGGCATATTCCTTGAGCGGCCCCCTACGTATCGGCCGCGGCATCTCTCCCAAGGAATGACTCATGCACGACCTTCTCCACGAGCGCACAGCCCTGTTGGGTCAGCTCGGCACGACGCTTCGGAACGGACTCCAGGCCGCCGAAGCCTCCATCCCCGCGATCAATCAGCACCTGGCCGAACTGGCGGCAATCGGCGTCACCGATTTTCAGATCGAAGGCCCCGTCATCTATTCCCGCCTCGCTGGCGTCTCCAGCGCCCACGTCGACGAATTTTTTATTTTCCAGGCCGCCATCATCCTTCCCGGCGGAGTCGGTGCCCTCACCTGGGACTCGACCGAATACCACGAGTATGTGAGCCGCCCCTACGGCGAGCCCGTGGATCTCGCCCCGCGGTTCACGACCTACGCCCAGTGCCCTGCCCTGGTTCGGGCCATGCTGATCTCTCACGCAGGACGCATGCTCGACAGCCTCATGCAGGATGTCCGGCTCCTTGGCTCATAGCCCGGCCGGACGGAAGCGATACGCATGACTCCACACCGGCGGCGCAGGCCCCGATGCACCAGGCATCCACCTGCGCCGCCGGCTTTTATTTCCCTACCAACCCCGCAGAAATACCTTCACAAATGCCCG
>CANHYS010000344.1 GCA_947464585.1 Planctomycetaceae bacterium
CGAGGAGCTTTTGGATTTTTCGACCTTCTGAGGAAGGCCGAGGAGCTTTTGGATTTTTCGACCTTCTGAGGAAGGCGATGCCGTAGGTCGTGGAAGGAGAAAAAGCCACTGCGACGAGACTTCTGCCGTCCCCGGCGGCTTGGGCATCTCGACCGCCGCTACGGACGCCACTCGACGCCGAGGATCGAGACGTCGTCGAGCGGGCCGATCGGGCGGCACCAGTCCTCGACACGCTGCAGTAGTTCGCCCACGCTCTCCTCAAGCGGCCGCGCACGCGTCGATGCCAGCACGCCAGCCAGCGCCTCGTCGCCGAGCTGCTGCCGATCCTTGTCCATCGCCTCCGGCACGCCGTCGGAATAGAGGTAGATCCGATCGCCCGGCGCCAGTTGCAGCGTCTGCTGCTCGTATTCCACGTCTGGAACGAAGGCGATCGGGAAGCCCTCGACGGGATGAAACTCGGGCTGGCCACCAGCCGGCACCCGCACGAGCGCCGGATGACCGCCGGAGACATAGTCGAGCCGCCCCGTCGGCAGGTGCAGCACGCCATAGAGCATCGTGAAGTAGAGCCCCGAAAACTCATCGGCCTGAAAGAGCCTGTTGAGCTGCGTGGCCACTTCGGCCGGCCGAGCGATGGCGATCCGGCCGTCGGGCCCCTGCCGCACGAGCAACGACTGGTCGGAAACCTTCGGCGTGAGAAACCGGCCCACGGTCACCGCCATCAGCGAGGAGGGCACTCCGTGGCCGCTGACATCGACGACGAACAGTCCGGCGTGCTCGTCGTCGAGGGGAAAGACGTTGAGGAAGTCGCCCGCGAGGCTGTGGCACGGCACATACCGCCATGCCACGTGCGTGGACGGGAGCGTCACGTGGGCAGCAGGAAGGAGCGACTGCTGCACCTTGGCCGCCGCCTCCAGATCGCGGACCATCTGTGAGTTGATCTGAGAGATGCGGTCGTTGAGTTCGGTGAGCTCAGCGTTGGTCCGCTGCAGGTTGTCACGGGCAACCGAGAGATCCTCGTTGGCGACGACCAATTCCTGATTCTTGGCGACGGCGTTCTCGAACGTCGAGACAAGCAGATTGAGCACCTGCTGGCGGCCGGCCTTCACACGAAACTGCTGGCCGGCGAGGGTCACCTCCAGCGTGGCCGCCTCGGCCTCACTCTCAGCCCCGTCGAGCGGCGTTGCCAGCAGCGACTGGATACGGCCGAGCAGGAATTCCGGCTCATAGGGTTTCGTGACGTAGTTGTCGGCACCGGCGTCGAGGCCGCGGATGATGTCGATCGGATCAGCCAGCGTCGACAGGAGGATGAACGGCAGAGTCTTGAGCGCAGGGTCGGTCTTCACCGCCTTGCAAAACTCGTAGCCGGTCATCACCGGCATCTCGATGTCGGAGACGATGATGTTCGGTCGCCGCTCGCGGACCAGAGCGAGCGCATCGGCGCCAGTCTCGCCCCAGCGGACGGTATGCCCCGCCTCGGTGAGCCGCCGCATCAGCATCTTCGCCTGGATGCGGCTGTCTTCGGCGATGACGACATCGACGGGATTGCCTGAAGCCGCGCGGACGGCTGGAGTTGCCGGCTGTGCCGAAGCGTCTGTGTTCATCGCCGTGCCTTCCCCGGTGCGGCCAACGCTCAGGCTTCGAATGCCGCCAAGCCGGCGGGTGCGTCGGGGTAGATCTTGAACAGTTTGTCGAGGTTCGTGAGCTTGAAGACCTGGAAGATCTCCGGACGGATGCCGCACATCTTCAGCCGGCCCTTGCCCGCACCGATCTTGCGGTGGAGTTGACCGAGCAGGCCCAGCATGGCGCTCGACATAAACTCGACGTTCGAGAAGTCGAGCAGCATGTCCGGCCCGGCGGCATTGCCCATCAGCCGGTTGATCTCGGTCTTGATCTCATCGAGCACCGTGTCGTCGAGGATTTTCTTGTCCTTGAAGAGCACGATGTGGATGGCGTCCTTTTTGGCGGTCTGGATGCGACGGTACTGGTCCATAGCTGGTGTGGTTCCCTGGGAAGCGGACGGTCTGCGGCGTACCGCGACCGAATCGTAAGCTTATCCGGTTTGTGAGGGTCGTGCCAGCGGACGGCGGCGGCACCCGAAAAACCCTGCTCTGGCCGCATATTACGCCACCGAACGCGGCATCCCTGCCCTGACATCCCTCCCAGACTGTGAGATCCTACCAACCGGGGTGATGGCTATGACCGTCGTACTCCAGAGGACGATGAATCTGCCGGTGATGTCGGCGATCTGTGAGTCGCCGTACCAGAAAGCTTTGGGGGCGGTGACTATGTGGGCGGCAACTATGGGGGCGGCGTATCGGAAGGTCTTGGGCAGCGCGGGCGTTGCCCTCATCGCTCTCTGCGGGCTGGTGGCCACCTCCCACGCCGAGGGCACTGTCAGCCCGTTGCTCGACGAAGCGTCGCCGGCCCAGCCGGTCGCAGTGACGGAGCCGCTGCCTGACAGCGCCTTCGCCGAAATGCCCGCCACCGACGATGCCTGCATGCAGGAACTGCGGCGGTGCTGCTGCTGCCCAAACTGGACGCACTACGCCATCTTCGACCTGCTCTTCTTGCAGCGGAACAATCAGGCTGGCAATCAGCCACTCGTCTACAACGCCGACACGAACACGCCGGTGATGACCGTGCAGGATCTTTACCCATCGACGGCGACGGGCATGCGGCTGTTCTACGGTGAGCTGTTCACCGACAGCCTGGGCTGGGAGGTCGGTTATACCGGCATCTACGGGATGTTCGGCCAGGCCTCCGCCGTCGGAAACGGCAATCTCGAGGCGCCGCCACCGCTTGGCCAGGTTGTCGGCAACTTCAACACCGCCAACGCCGCGACGGCCACCTACTGGTCGACGCTCAACATGGCCGAGTTCAACGTCTTCTGCTACGACTGCTGCGAGGAGTGTGGCCCGACCTGGTGCCCGCTCACAAACTGCAAGCGGAACTGCCACTGCATCAACTGGATGGCAGGCTTCGTCTGGGCCGGTCTCAATGAGCAGGCCAACCTCACGATGGACTGCTGCGAGGATCCCGTCGAGACGAGCAGCTATAACGTCCGGTCAGGCACCAACTACTACGGCGGCCAGATCGGCATGCGGGGCCGTCGCGAATGGCAGCGGTGGGCCGTCGAGGGCTGGTGGAAGACGGCACTCTGCGGCACGAATTCCTACCAGTCGGCTGGTCCCATCACCGACGCGGTCACCTCCTTTCAGGTCCGGGACCCGCAATCGGCCACGGCCTCAGGCGTCGGCTTTATCGGCAGTCTGAACGGCACGCTGATCTACCGCCTCACGCAATACTGGGGCATTCGCGCCGGTTACAACCTCTACTGGCTGACCAACTCGGCCCTCGCTCCCACGCAGTGGGATTTCAGCAACACCGCCACCAGCGGCACCGGCATCAACGACAACGGCGGCATCTTCCTGCACGGTGCCAATCTGGGCGTGGAACGCCGCTGGTAGGAGACCAGGAGCAGGGGCCAAGCCGCAGAGGGCGTGAACGCCGCCGGCTGAGCCTCTCTACTTCCGCAGGATGGCCACGCGAAGCGGCGGGATGAGGGCCGTCGGCCCCGTGCCGCGGAGTGTCGACGAGGTGCCGCCGGTGATCGCGGTGTTTTTCTTGACACCTGGCGATGTCATGCTCGGCGTCGCGCCAAACTGACCCTGGACGCTGAAGATTTCCGTCTCGCTGATCGCCGCCGTGAACACATCGGCCCGGCGGGCTGCCCCGCTGTAGGCCGCGAACGAGGCCGCGGGGATCTTCGAAATGCCCCTGTACGTCTGCACCTTCGACCCACCCTGCGGACCGGCCGACACGAGAACGCCGTCGGCCGCGCCAGACGCACCGGGCAGTCGGGCCACCGAGACGCCACGGTTGTATCCCTTCGCGATCGCGTTGAAGGCATTGACGAGTGCCGGCTTCGCGGGCACGCCGTTGTATTCCC